>JABGPX010000694.1 GCA_018644745.1 Spirochaetales bacterium | reverse complement strand
CCAACGGCGATGTCCGCGGCGGTCAGGCAGCGGGGGTTTTCAACATAACCGAAGGCGATATCAAGGGCGGGCAGTCTGCCGGGGTATTCAATATAACTAAAGGAAGTGTTCAATGGTTTCAGGGCGCCGGCGTTTTTAATATCGCCGGATCGGGCCAGGTGGGTTTCCAGGGGGCCGGTGTATTCAATATTCTCGATGATGATGTGAGAGGCGTTCAGGGAGCCGGAGTGTTCAATATCGCTGACGGATCTGTTCACGGCTTTCAGGGTGCCGGAGTATTTAATCTTGCAGAGAACCGGGTAAACGGTTTTCAAGGTGCCGGAGTTCTAAACGTCGCCGGCGGCGGTGTAAACGGTGTTCAGGCAGCCGGTGTTGTCAATGTCGGTGAAACAGTCAACGGCGCCCAACTCGGCCTAATAAATATTGGCGGATCCGTACACGGCATACAGGTCGGGCTGATCAACATCAGTAACGCGATGTATGGTCTTCCCATCGGACTCATCAACATTTCAGGAAATGGCCTTTTCGATCCGAGCGTGTGGTCGGATGATCTCGGGTTCACATACGGCGGTTTCCAAATGGGCGCCGGGGCATTTTACTCGATGTTATATGTCGGCGGACCTTATCAGAATCCTCTGAGTGCCCTTGCCATTGGAGCGGGCCTGGGAATCCATGCGGATTTCAATCCCTTCTATTTTGATGTTGATGTCTCTCTAAAAAGCCTTGCGGACGGGGGCGACATAGCCTCCGCTGTCACCAATTCGGCTTTAGCGTTTGCTGATGCGTGGAATGCGGCTCAAAGAGATACTTCCTGGCCGGTCAGCGTATACCCGATGGTTCGGGCAACCGCCGGTTTTACTTTGTTCCGGAGAGTATCGATTTTCGCGGGACTGAGCCTTGAAGCACATATCCCCGGGGTTACCGAGAAAACTCAGTACTTCCATGCCGGAAGTCCGTGGGTCGTTTCGACTCCTGAGTCGGCGCTTGGCTTCCTCATGGAGTTTTATCCCCGCTGGTACGCCGGCATAAGATTGTAAAGAAGCCCTAACGCAAAGGGATTATATCACCAGGCGCTTGTGGCCATGGTACATAGAATCTCTTATGGTTCGGATATCCTCGGAGGCGAGATAGTCATCAAACTTCATTCGGCGGTCGATGACGCCTCCTGGGGTAAATTCGATTATGCGGTTTGCAATTGTATCAACAAATTGATGATCATGTGATGTGAAAAGCAGCACTCCCGAAAAATCGATGAGGCCGGTGTTTAAGGCGCTTATGGCCTCCAGGTCCAGGTGATTTGTCGGTTCATCAAAGATCATAACATTCGCACCGCTCTGCATCATCCTCGATAGCATGCATCGCACTTTTTCACCGCCGGAAAGCACTTTTACTTTTTTGAATCCTTCCTCGCCGGAGAAAAGCATCCTTCCGAGAAATCCGCGAACAAATGATTCCTCCTCAACCTCTGTGTACTGTTTTAGCCACTGTATCAAATTGAGTTCTGTATCGAAATACGCGGAGTTTTCCTTTGGAAAATACGAAGATGTAACCGTTACGCCCCATTTGAAGCTTCCCGCGTCCGGTTCTGTCTCCCCCATGAGAATCCGATAGAGAGTTGTTTTGGCCAGATGCAGCGGACCGACCAGTGCGATTTTATCCTTTGGCTGGATGTTTAGGCTGAGATTGTCGAGTACGAGTTCTTCATCAATGGTTTTGGTAATTCCTTCTATCTCCAGAATATTGTTCCCGCATTCCCTCTCCGATTGAAAGTTAATATAGGGGAATTTTCTCGATGATGGTTTGATATCATCAATTGTGAGCTTTTCGATGAGTTTTTTTCTCGAGGTGGCTTGCCGGGCCTTTGATGCGTTTGAACTGAATCTTTGGATAAACTCACTGAGCTCGGAAACTTTGTCCTCTCTTTTCTTTTTATCATCTCTCATCTGCCGCGTAGCGAGCTGGCTGGCCTGATACCAGAAGTCATAGTTTCCTACAAACAGCCGTATTTTGCCGAAATCGATGTCCGCGATGTGGGTACAAACTCGATTGAGGAAGTGTCTATCATGGGAAACAACGATAACCGTATTGTCGAAATGATAGAGAAAATCCTCGAGCCATGATATTGATTCCAGGTCTAGATTGTTGGTGGGCTCATCAAGAAGTATAATATCAGGATCGCCAAAAAGAGCCTGAGCGAGAAGTACCCGAACTTTCTGCCCGCCCTCCAATTCTCCCATGTGGCTTGAATGCAGTTCATCCGGAATTCCCAGGCCGCTCAAAAGGGTAGCCGCCTGCGCTTCCGCTTCCCAGCCGTTCATCTCGGCGAACTCAGCTTCGAGTTCCGCCGCTCTGATACCATCTTCCTCAGTGAAATCCTCTTTCTCGTAGATTGCATCCTTTTCAAGCATAATGTCGTAGAGAGTTTTGTGCCCTAAGATTACAGTATGGAGTACCATGTGAGCGTCAAAGGCGAATTGATCCTGCCGAAGAACCGCAAGGCGTTCGTTTGGAGAAGTGCTTATCTCACCGCTATCCGGCTCGAGCTCACCTGACAGTATATTGAGAAAGGTGGATTTTCCGGCCCCGTTGGCACCGATAATACCGTAACAGTTCCCAGGAACGAATTTGATATTGACGTTCTTGAACAAGGCTTGCTGCCCGAATGCCAGGCTTATATTTGTCGCGCTAATCATTAAAATACCTTTGTGTCTCTTTCGTGAATCTATCGATTGTATGCTGCTAGAGCCGTAATCAGTCCGGCTACTATACTGATACTGCCTGTGGAAATCAAGGCCGATCTATATTGAGGGCAACGTAACCGCACAGTCTTGTTGCAGACTTTGATTTACCGCATCGGTAAATTCCATGTAAGCAACTCCAGTCGCAAAGTCGGTAAGTGTAACGCTTTCAGTGCCTCGTATCGCGCCGACAAATTCTTCCTCGACCCGCCAGCGGCCAATTTCCTCTGACGGGATGGATATTTCGCTGAACTCAGAGTCACCCCGGCGCGCGCCGTAAAGCCGCCCGCCTGTAAATCGAATTGTGCCATCGCTGCCGAAAAGCATCCCATCGGTAGTTCCGCCCACGCCGGTCACATTACTCAACTGGATATGCATGTGAGCTCCGCAGGCCATCTCGGCGGTAACATCGAGATGGTCCGGGATATCTGTAATTATGTAGGTCGATCCCTTTCCAATGGAAGGCTGAAACGTCTTTCCCATCGCAATAAGTTTAGTCGATCTTCCTACCCATCTCATTATCGCCTCATACCAGATGCCAAGGGAGAGTATGTTATTTCCGCTGAACTCTCGTATCTCTCTCCAATGTACTACTCGGTCATAATCGATAAAGTCTGTTGATTGTCCCCGAAGTGAAATCGACAGAATTTGCCCGAGATAACCTTCGGCGATGAGACGACGTAGCGCCGCATCAACTCCAAGCGTAAAAGGCGATGGTACAATTTGAGCTGTAAGTTCAGGGTGTTCGAGAGACACCCGGTACATTTCGCGGGCTTCACCGGCGTTCATTGCCATTCTTGCTTCGCACAATACATGCTTTCCGGCCTCAAGGGCTGCAACGGCGATGGGGCAATGAAGATACGGCCATGTACCGATTACTACCGCATTTATATCCGGAGAAGCTATAATTTCTTTCCAATGCGCCATGGCTTGGGGAATATTGAAGTCTGCCGCGGCCTTTTCGCCGGATTCGATGCTTCTGTTAGCGACAGCCGCTATTTCAACTCCATCTATCGCCTGTAAGCCGGGGATGTGCCTCGATCTGGTATTCGCTCCGGCGCCGATAATTCCTACTCTTATTTCTGAACTCATGCAAAGAATATAAGGATTTTTTCCGCCGGTGTGAATCGCTGGCTTTTTTGATGCACTTTAAGCCGTATTATTTGTTGATAATTCCAGTGACCGCTGGAAAATGTCGATTATATAACTGCGGAAAGGTCTGTTTTGCGGGAGGAGCACATGTCAAAATTCGATGAGATCCGGCGAATTATGGAGAAACTCGGGGAACCTCGATTCCCAAAGGTGGACGAACTTCTCAGCAAAATTTTTGAGGCTCCTCAGCATGAAGGGCTAACGGTGCTTAACCGTGAAATAGCCGTGCTGGACTTTGTAACCAAAAATAGAGAGCAGTGGCACGCGTTACTTCGGAAGGAAGGTTTATTTGAGAATCAAACCCCGGAAACTGTGGATGCGATATCTACCAGATGTATTCTCGAGCGATCAAACAGGCAGCTTTTCCCCATTATTAGCGATGAGATACGCAAAATAGATTTCCGATTTATTGAAATACTCAAGGAGAAAGACAGACTGTCAGAGGTGATACCAGTTGAGCTGATCGATATCCAGTTCAGGGCCTTGAAGCACCTGAGTGGAAGGAAATCTTTCGCGGGGCCATACCAAGTCTTGCGATGTGATCTCCTTGAACGGTATGTTCAAATGGGTGCGGAACGGCACGGCCAAATCGCCGCCAGAGTAATTGGGCCGCTCGAAGGTCGGCTAAATACTCGGGAAATTTCTCACTGCCTGAAAACAGCACTTTTTCTCAGGAATACACTGCACTTGCGCAGTTCTTCCGACGATAGCGGGGACGCCGCTTTGACCATCCAAGATGTAGAAAAGGTGCATATATCATTAGTCGGTAAGTTTCCGGTTGTGCCGCAGTTCCTGCTGAAACTTGGGCTCTATTCAAATCTGCCAGATTCAGAAGGAGCCCCAGGTCCGTCACCGTTTATCGCCGCAATGGCTAAACGCGGAGAATCGCTTAACCCGTTGACCGGTTCAGAATCCGTGGAGACTGTGGGACCGGATGAGATCTGGTATAAATCGGAGTTGTCGAAGGGAGATGCAAGCTGCCTTGATCGGGAAATAACAGAGGAACTGGCAGAAATCGCCGAGGAGAATCGCTGGTAGAAATCATGTTACCGCTTTTGATAATGCCGGATATCTGCTATGAATGAGGTATTCATTATCTACACATTCATCCGGAGGAATCTCCAATGTCAGAGAAACTGTACATCCCATATAATACGATTCATAAAACCGTAAAAAAACTGGCCCGAGAGATCCTGGACTCCGGATACGATCCCGATGTCATTGTGGCCATCGGTACCGGTGGTTATATTCCTGCGCGAATTCTCAAGACATTTATGAATAAGCCGATTCTCACCGTGGGAATAAAATATTACGATGAAAATAACGTGCCGATGGAATCTCCCAGGAAGATACAGTGGATTGATGAAGTTGAGAAAAAATTAACCGGGAAGAAAGTATTGCTTGTTGATGAAGTTGATGACAGCCGTATTACCCTTGAGTACTGCCTTCGCGAATTGCTGCGTCACAATCCGGAAGAAATTGCCGTTGCTGTTCTTCACAATAAGATGAAAGAAAAACGGGGTGTTATACCTGCAGAAATTACGCGCTACTTTTGCGGCGAGCAGCATTCCGATCGATGGATTGTATATCCCTGGGATGCCGATGATATTGAGTCCCACGACAGGTATGCGATCAGCTGAAATTGCTACCTTTCCCCGCGTCTGTATGGTTCCCCTAGCGCTGCGGGAGCTGCCATCCGTCTTTTCCCTTTGCCGATACCGTTAAATACCAGGACAACAAGTGTAGCCAGGTAGGGCATCATGCCTAGCAGATTTGGGGGAATCCCCAGCGGCTGCAGTAGATATTGGAGAACGAAAATTCCGCCGAAAAGAAAAGCCCCAAAGAATGCACGGGGCGGGCGCCACAGGGCAAAAATAGTTAATCCGATCACTATCCATCCTCTCCCCGCTGTCATCCCTTCAATCCACGACTTGCTATAGGATATTGAAAGGTTTGCCCCTGCCATACCGGCGAAACCGCCGCCGATTACGACGCATATGTAGCGAACAATAGAAACATTTATGCCCTGGCTTTCAGACGCTTTTGGATTCTCGCCGACTGAGCGGATGTATACCCCCCAGCGGGTATGTTTGAGCATAAACCACGCGGCAATCCCGAGAAACACCGCGAGGAAGAAAAACGCATCTTGATAGAAGAAGATATCGCCGATGATAGGAATTTTACCGAGTAGAGGGACACGAAAAGCGTCCATCTTAACCGTAAGAGGTGTTCCGATGTAGGGTTTTCCCCACAGGCCGCTCGCTCCCAGGCCGAGCATCGTCAGGGCGAGTCCTGATACCACCTGATTTGCCTGCAGCGAAACTGTAACAATCGCATGAAGCAGTGCCGCGGCGGCGCCGACCAATATTCCGACTATCATACCGATCCATGGATTCCCGGTGCTGAGTGTGGCAATAAATGCGCTAACGGCACCCATTGCCATCATGCCTTCCACGCCAAGATTGAGAATGCCGGACCGCTCAGCGATTACCTCGCCTATTGTAGCAATCAAAAGCGGTGTGCCCATTATTATCGTGCGTTGAAGTACAGAAATAAGTATACCGGCGTCCATCAGGAGTCCTCCCCGGCGGTAAGTCGATTTGTGCGATGTATGACAATGCGGACTTTGTGATTCAGGAAATATTCTCCCATAATGAGAAAAAAGAGTATTACACCGTTGAAAACCTCAACCGTGGCGGCCGGAAGATTCAAAGATATCTGGATCGCGTCTCCTCCAACCATTATCCCGGCGAAAAACAGACCCGACACTATGGCGAGCAGCGGATTCAGCCTTGCGAGCCATGCAACGATAATGGCCGTAAAACCATATCCGGCGGATATGGTATACGGATAGCTGAGATGATGGTGTATTCCCGCCACCTCTCCGACTCCGGCCATGCCGGCGATGCCTCCGCTGATAACCATGGTAATTACTAGGGTTTTAAAAAAGCTTATTCCCGCGTAGCGTGCCGCGTCTGGATTATCTCCGATAACCCGGACTTCGTATCCGAATCGGGTTCGATATATAATGATAAAAAGTATCGCTGCTGTGGCTAGAGCAACAACAAGGGTTGCTGTGTGGATCCGAGAGCCGGGTAAAAGCCCGAGAACCGATGAATCCGGAAAGTCGTCTGTATATGGAAAACCAAACTGGGTTTCGCCTTTCCAAGGGCCGACAACAAGAAGCTGTACGATTTCAGCCGCTACATAGTTGAGCATAAGCGTGGAGATTACTTCATTAGTCCCGAATTTTACCTTCAAAATAGCCGGGATCGCTCCAAGGATCGCACCGCCTATAAATCCGGCGAGAAACATGAGCGGAACCGCGACGTAGCCAGGAACCTGCGGACCGACATTCAGGGCAATCCATGTGGCGAAGGTAGCGCCCATGAGCAGCTGGCCTTCAGCGCCGATATTCCAGAATTTACCTTTGAAAGCGAGCACCAGTCCGGTGCCCATCAATATGAGAGGAATCGCTTTTGTGACAGTTTCTTTGAATCCGTAGAAGCTTCCGAAGGAGCCTGCAAATATCTTATATAGTGCATAGAAGGGATTTACGCCCTTTGCGATGAAAATGATGCTTACGGCGAAAAATCCCGCAAGCAGAGAGGCCAGCACGGAGACTAATGTAAAACCTGGGGTGATAGTCTGTCGACGTAAACTTTGTATGCGTATTTTCATTCGACAGCTCCTTCAAGCCTAAGAGAGCCTGCCATCATCAGACCGATATCTTCTATTTTTGCCGAAGCCGGTTCGACGATTCCCATTATTTCCCCTTCGAATACCACCGCGATTCTATCCGCGAGCTCGTATACTTCTTCCAGATCCTCCGAGACAAGAAGAACCGCGCCGCCTTTTTTCCGCCGCTCCAGCAGATGATTTCTGATAAACTCGGTTGCTCCAACGTCCAGTCCGTAGGTTGGATGGGCGGCCACTAAAAGGGCGTGCTTGCTTGAAATCTCGCGTCCGAGAATGAGTTTCTGAATGTTCCCGCCTGACAGATTTTTAACCACAGTGTTCACCGACGGGGCGTCAATCCTAAAATCCCTAACAAGATTCTCCGCGTGATCTTTTATTTCCTTGTAATCTAGAAATAACAGATTTGAGTAAGGCGATTGATGATGGTGTTTGAGCACCGCATTGTCGTAAAGAAAAAGGTTGGGAGATATACCGAACTTAATGCGTTCCTCCGGCACATGGGTGATACCCATATTATTTGCCGCCCGGGCGCTGTGATTTGATATCTCAGTTTTATACACACTGATTGAACCGGTTTCAATTTTGCGGAGTCCGGTAATTGCCTCAACAAGCTCCTGCTGCCCGTTGCCCGATACACCTGCGACGGCGAATATCTCGTTACAGCGCACGATGAAGCTCATGTCCCGAACCGAGGCAATTCCCCTGTCGTTTTTGATGCTGACCGAGTTTATTTCCAATACCGGCTCTCCGGCTGGGAGCTGCTCTTTCTCGAAATTGAAAACCACTTCTCGGCCAACCATCATTTTGGCAAGATCCCTCTTATCTACATCGGAAATTGCGGTCTCTCCGACAAT
>JABGPX010000292.1 GCA_018644745.1 Spirochaetales bacterium | reverse complement strand
CCAACTCTCGGCCGGTACCGTTATTATTAACGAGATCTGTGTCGGCGTTCCTTATTGCGGCTGGTGGGTCTGATTTCATGGAGACTCCTCCTGCAAATAGTGGGTTTTTGACCATTCTATCAGGTTTGGGCGATATTAGCGCAGAAGGCTTTGCAGATATTGTCACACAGATAATCAATGGGATATCATCGACGAAGAGAATTAAGGATAAATATGAACAAATTCGATCCTGATTATGCCATTTTCGGAGCTCTAGGCGGCGAAATCTCAGTGGGCATTGGGGAAACAAAAATTACCTATGTAAATAAGGCCTGCACTGCTCTTTTTAAGGATTTTAGAGATTACACTATCGTCCAAATCATCAATGAAATTGCCGGGAGTGAGATGGAGGGCGGGATTTACATGGACCGTCTTGTAAAGAAAGGATCGCTCTCCTTTGAAGGTAAAATTGGCACTAAATCGGTTAAGTTTCACTCTCGGGTAATCGAGCAGCATAAGGACAACCCGGATTGCGCGTGTGTCCAGGCGGCGATAATGGATATTTCCAACAGCGTTACACTGAAGAGAATGCTGTATGACACCTCAGAAGCCCTGAAACGGGCCGCGATGGCCGCAGATGAGGACACGGGGCAGCATGTCATCCGGATTAACCATTATGCTCGTGGGCTCGCAGATTTGGCAGGATATGATCGGGCGTTCCAATCGGATATCTCCCGGTTTGCTCAACTCCATGATATAGGCAAAATTCGGGTAGCTGAAATAATTCGGCTTCCCCGTCGTCTGACAGCGGAAGAATTCGACCTCGTGAAGGGGCATGCTGAGTTCGGCGCTTCAATTGTGGCGAATCTTGACGGACTCGAAATGGCATATAATATCGCGCTGGATCATCATGAGAAGTGGGATGGAAGCGGCTATCCGAACGGAAAGAAAGGCACCGAAATCTCACCGGAAGGCCGAATTACCGCGATTGTTGACGTATTTGACGCATTGGTATCGGACCGAGCATATAAAAAGGCTTTCAGCTATAAAGATGCGCTTGCATTGTTGAAAAATGGCGATGAGAGAATAGCACCCGGGCAGTTTGATCCTGATTTATTTCTATTGTTCATCTCTCACTACGATGAGTTTGTAGAAATACACAAAGAGTTTGCCTAATAGCTCTTCCTTATACTCCGACTTATCTTGCCTTGGCACGAAACACCCTGTATTTTTAATTATGAGAGAAATAGTATGAAAAAGCTCGGGCTGGTTCTTAAGCTAATTGGGGTGACATGTCTCTTCTACGCTTGCACCACACAAGGAATTGAGGAAGAAGTGATTGTAGATATAAATGAAGAAAAACAAAAATATAGCTTTACTAATCGTCTAGTCGATGAAAAGAGTCCATATCTGCTCCAGCATGCTCACAACCCTGTTGATTGGTATCCATGGGGGGACGAGGCTTTCGAAAAGGCAGTTCAAGAAAACAAGCCAATCTTTCTTTCTATAGGATATTCAACGTGCCACTGGTGTCACGTAATGGAAGAAGAATCTTTTGAGAATGTGGAGGTCGCGGCGCATCTTAATGAAAATTTTATCGCGATAAAAGTGGATAGGGAAGAACGGCCGGACATTGACAGTTACTATATGACCGTGGCACAGCTGCTTACCGGCGGCGGTGGATGGCCTTTAAATGTCATACTTACTCCCGATAAAAAACCCTTTTTTGCAGGAACTTACATTCCGAGAGAATCTTTTCCCGGAAGAACTGGAATGCTGACGCTTCTTCCCGCCATCTCCGATGCCTGGGAAAACCGCAAGGGCGAAGTCGACAGCTCCGTCGAATCAATAATGAATGCGCTGGAACAGACAATAACCGCGGACCTTTCGGGAAATGGTATTACAGATGCTTTCCATGCAACCGCTTTTGAACATCTGAGCAGTGCGTTCGATTCGGTAAACGGCGGTTTCGGGCAATCTCCGAAGTTTCCGGCCGCCCACAATCTGATTTTTCTCACTCGTTATTGGAAAAGGACAGGCGAAATTTCGGCTCTGGAAATGATTGAAAAGACGCTTGTAGAGATGAGGTATGGCGGGATATATGACCATGTAGGTTTTGGCTTTCACAGGTACTCTACCGATAGTGAATGGCATCTTCCTCATTTTGAAAAGATGCTGTACGACCAGGCTATGATTTCAGCTGCATACATAGAAGCGTATCAGGCGACGGACAACGAACTTTTCAGGCAAACCGTCGAGGAGATCTTTTCATATGAGTTAAGGGAAATGAGTTCACCGGAGGGCGGATTCTACACTGCGGAAGACGCTGACAGTGGAGGTGAGGAAGGAATTTTCTACTTGTGGTCGATGAAAGAACTGGAGCTTCTGCTCGGTGATAACGCGCCTGCCATATCCGCGGCATTCGGCGCTTCCGTGGAGGGAAACTATCGGGATGAGGCTTCCGGAACCGCGACCTCTCTAAATCTTCTAGATAGAGTAGGTGATGTTGTGCCTTTGGAATGGGACGAGGCCAGGATAGAGCTGCTTGCGGTTCGCGACAAACGGATTCATCCTCTGAAAGATGATAAAATTCTAACCGATTGGAATGGACTGATGATATCCTCTCTGGCACGTGGAAGCAGGGTATTTGGAAATGATACATATGTTCAGGCCGCGCGAAATGCGGCGGATTTTATAGTATATGAGATGACTCTCGAAGATGGGTCTCTGCTTCATATGTATCGAGAAGGCGAGGCATCGATTGAAGGGAATCTAGATGACTATGCGTTCTTCATTCAAGGCCTAATAGACTTGTATCAGGCGACATTCGATCTGAAGTATTTGGAAAAAGCGGTGTCGCTGACTGAGAAAATGCTGGAGGATTTCCTGGATGATGATGAAGGAGGATTTTACCTAACATCTGATGGAAACGATGAGCTTCCTATCAGGCAGAAGAAAAGTGCGGACGGAGCGCTTCCGTCGGCGAACTCGGCGGCGTTTGGCAATTTTCTCCGGCTTTCCTGGCTTACGGGAAATACTGAGTATTTGAATCATGGGCTCAATATTGGTAAGAATTTCAGTCGTTTTCTTAAACAAGCCCCCGAAGGCCACAGCATGATGCTTGCATGGCATGAACTCCTTTTAGCCGAACCTGTGGAGGTAATCGTTGTTGGAAATAAGAAGGCGGAAGATACGAAAAACATTCTTAGCGAGCTCGATAAACTCTATGTTCCCGGCATGGTCATACTGGTGAAAGACAGCGAAACCGGGGATAGTGCTCTTGAAAAGATCGCGCCTTTTACTGAGGGATACGGGATTATTGGCGGTAAAGCGACGGTGTATGTGTGCCGAAATTTTGTGTGCAATTTGCCTACAAATGATATTGAGGAAATGCTCTCTCAGATCGTTACTTCTCGTTAAGATATGATACGCTAAAATTAATCATAAAAGTAACGAAAGGCGGCAGGTCTATGAAGAATTGGTTCTCCCTTGAAAACAAAGTTGTATTTATAACCGGCGGCGCCGGATATTTAGGATCTCAGATGGTCAATTGTCTTCTTGATCAAGGCGCGATTGTAACCGTTGGGGATATCGTTGACAAAAAACCTGAAGATTACGGCTTTGATACATATAGTCGGCTCCATTGTTTATATGCTGATATCGGAAGCACCGATTCGATACGTAAGGCCTTTCTAAAAACAGAGGAGATTGGCGGCAAAATAGATATCCTGGTGAACTGCGGCAGAATTCCTCTCGTTGGCGCTTATCCTAAAATTGACGGACCAGGACAAACAGTAGAAGATCTCAATAGAGGATTCGACGGCTATTGCGCATCCGCTTACAGATGTATCAGAGAAGTTGTGCCCTTCATGGAGAAGATTGGCGGTGGATCTATTGTCAATATTTCATCGATGTACGGGGTCGTACCGCCGGATCTGACAATATACGGAGATAGCGGCCAGGATAATCCATTATTTTATGGTGTTGCGAAGGCAGGCCTAGTTCATCTGACAAAATATGCCGCGTCAAATCTCGGCCCGAAGAACATACGGGTAAATACGGTCTCTCCGGGCCCTTTTCCGAATCCCGAAAAGCTTCCCCCTGAGGATTTCCTCAACAACCTAAACGCAAAGACATTATTGGGTCGGGTAGGTGTACCCCATGAGATTGGGGGAGCGGTTGCTTTTCTTGCTTCGGATGCGGCCAGCTTCGTAACTGGAATAAATATTCTGGTTGATGGCGGTTGGACTGTCCGGTGACGTAAAGCTAGTCCCCCATCAAACCCCTGGAAACTACTTGCTGCAATACGTACATGAGAGTTCCCTGATCGAGGTCGAGGGCGAAATCAGAGAAAATATCCCGCAAATATTCCCAATCTGAAACTGAAAAAGACTCTTCGACTTTTTCAAATTCTTCTTCAACGAGATAAACAAATTCGAGTAGGATGCGTACCGCCGATTCAATCTCGTCACGGGTGCCGGTCGGAGCATAAACTCCTGTGAAATATCCGGCTGCGTCGTACTTGAGATCTTCAGGGATATTCGGCATGCATGAAATAAAGGCATCTCTTAGTTCCTGCAGAACCTGAGAACTTCCTAGTTCAGAATGCCGCTTTTTTATTTTCCGGCTAAGCGAACCGTATCGATCAACTTCTGACATTACGTGCTCCTTGCTTTGTTGCTCGTGCCAAACGGGCAGATTTGAAGACAAAGCCCGCAAAGACTTACACCGACCATCTCGCGGAGCTGATTTTGATACACCGCGCATTTACCTGCGTCGAATCGAGCCGGTCGCGGCTCATTCTCGTGGAAAGCTCTGCCGGTGAACGCTTGGGGAGGGCAGATATCCACGCATTTGGTGCAGGTACCGCAGCGGTCCTCCATCGGTATACCGGTGGGCTCGAAAGGCGAATCGGTGAGAATCGATGCCCAGCGTACGCGGGGCCCATTCGTCGGTGTAATAAGCAAACAAGATTTACCGATCCACCCAAGGCCGGCGAGTCTTGCCGCCAATTTATGCGAAAAAGTTCCAAGGTGATTCTCTCTGTCGATTACTTGGGATGCCGCTATTGGGTAGGCCGAGAATCCTCCATCTTGAATGAGAGACGCTAGCCGGGACGTTATCTGATCGAGCCTCGCATTAATTACATCATATCCATGATGTCGGTAGTTTTTCTGCGAAATCCTGTCATTTTGATCTGCTATTCCGTCAACTATGGGGTTTGGTAACGAAACACCGATAGACACCGCTCGCGGGAACCCAGATAGTCGGCGGCCTCCCTGCAGCTCGATCTCTTTGAATGCCGGCACGAGGTTTGCAACACCGGCAAACGAAACATCATTGTTTTTTGCAATGTGCATGAATTCTGCGGTTGAAATCATGGATTTTCTCCACATTTATCAGCGTAGGCTAGCATTATAATGTGCAGATTACACGCAAAAGGCTTTTGCGTCAAAAGTGTTGTTCTATCGAGTCTCGCTCTATATTTTGTCGATCAGCACATCTCAAGGATGAAATCGGCATGACTCTTTTGCTATCTACTCATTATATGGATGAGGCCGAGCAGCTCGCAGATTATGTGTACATCATAGATCAAGGTAAAATTGTAAAAGAGGGGAGTCCGCAAAAACTCATTGGCGAACTCGGCGATGATACTATTCGATTGCTGGGTTCAGGCGATACCGAGAGATATTCAGAGAAGATAAAGACTCTACCGTATGTGCAGTCTCTCAATACATCAGATGATGCATCGATTCATGTCGGCGTTGATTCCGGTCAGAAGCGAGTTCCCGAGATTTTGTTACTTGCTGAGGGTGCGGGTTTTTCGGTGGGTGAAGTCGAAATCAATCGGCCGAATCTTGGAGATGTGTTTTTCGGCGCGACGGGTCGAGAAATCAGAGAATAAGCGAGAGTAGGAAAAAAAATCATGAAAACAGCATGGATAATTTGGAAAAAATACATGAAGAAGATGGGTGCAGAGGAAATGGTCGGTATGCTCATTCAGCCGATCCTTTGGGTGCTCATTTTTAGTAAAGGAATGGCCGGAATGATGGGAGGTAACGCTGGCGCAGGCACTGGCGCAGGCACTGGCGCTGGTACCGGTGATTACCTAAGTTTTATGCTGCCGGGAATTATGGCGCTGACGGCCCTCGGCGGCGCAATCGGCGGCGGTTTTACATGGCTCAGCGAGAGAAATACCGGCTTGGTGAAGGAATATTGGGTGGCACCTGTCCCGCGTATCGGGATCCTTTTAGGAAACAGCCTCGCCAGTGTAACGAAGGCATTGCTGCAGACAATTGCTATTATGCTAATCGGCCTTCTGGCCGGTGCCGCATTCTCTACCTCAGTTGCCGGAGTGCTTGGAACTATGGCTCTTGTTGCGGGCTTTGGGCTTGGATTTGGCGGGGTGGCTTTGGCGGTCGCCTCGAGCATGGATAATGAAAGCGGGTTTCACGCTATTATCATGCTGCTGAATCTACCGCTTCTTTTTCTTAGCAATGCTCTCTACGCTCTTAAGACATTGCCGAAATGGATGCAGGTTGCGGCAAAGATAAATCCCACGAGCTATCTCGTAGACGGCATACGTCAGCTGCTTATTGGATCTCCCGGTGATTTCCCGCTCTGGCTCTGTTTTGTTGTGGTATTCGGTTTCGGAATACTTTTTATGCTCCTTTCGGTAGGTGCGTTCAAGAAGTCTCAAAAATAAAAAAATACCGGTGGCACGATGATGTGCCGCCGGTATTTGTACTTGTTTTTCTATTCGTCGAAATTGGGCGGATAACCGCCGTTTCCATATCCGCCTACTTCATTAACATGTCCGGAAGACAACGCACCAACCATTGATGCGATACCGCTTGCCTGCGTCGAACTTGGAAAATTTGAGGTGAACAGAAGGTTGAAGTCGTTACTTCCATAGTTGGCAAATATCTGACTGGTATCCCATGTCGCCGTGAAATTGAACGGATCTCCGTCGGTGGCTACGTACAGATTGTCTGTAAAGGTGTCCCAAATACCTCCGCTGAGGTTTCCGTCCCAATGAGAAACGGTTCGCATGAAGTTATTGACTATGTTGTGCACGGGAGTTGTACCACCTTGTGTTATGGCCCAGCTGAATCCGCCCGCGATTAGGTTTCTTTCAATATTGTAAATATTAGCATTCGAATCCGGTGTGTATATCGCGCTGCTGCCGCTGCTGCCTTTGCCGATAATCGTGTTGCTAATTATGTTTATCGTTATTCCGGTGCTGAGTGAACTCATTGCTTCAAATGCATAGAAATTGGTCGCAGTAAAAACAATAACATTATTGTTGAAAGTATGGGCGCCCGATTTCATATATTTCAGTTTCACTGCTGAATTTGTTGAAGCGTCAATATGAATACGGCTGTTTGATACGGTCATGGGACCGCTGATCGAGGAGGCTCCGCTACCGAGATAGAAAGCAGAACCACTTAGCTTGTCGAAGTACGCGCCGTCGATGGTGACAATTCCCGTTCCAATAGAGTCACCTTCGACCGTTATTCCTCCCCAGGTAGAGCTCGAAGTGAGCTTCACACGATCCGCATCTGTACCAATAATTTCAAGTTCTCCGCCATTTATAAACATATTATTTGTGCCCATATTCAAGGTCGCACCGGGGTAAATAACCAGTTTAACTCCGGCATTTACGATGATATCACCCCCGACCGCGATCTGCGGGTCTGTCGGATTTTTGGAGGCGATATAATATGTGCCGGCACCAATAGGATTCCAGCCGGAGGCAAAATCAGAGTTCAATAGAGACGTGCCTTGAGGAACAAAAATAACATTCACCGAATCGGTGCCATCGGTTAGACCGCCGAAGGTAGCGGTTAAGTCTACGATGGCGTCATCGGTTAAGAGCGGAATGTTGATGATAGCGCCATCCGAGACGGTCCCGGCTGCTATTAGCTCCACGGTGATCTGAGAAGTGCCGTCGAGGGTTGCGGTTCCTGAGGCAGCAAGAGTGATAGATCCGGTGAAGTCGGGCTGGATATTTCCAAAACCGTCGATTGCAGAGATTGTCACATTCACCGTAGTTCCATTATCCACTTCTTTTAGCGGATTCGTGACTTGGAGATCAAGCATCGTCGCTACTATCGGAGTGCCGGTTACTGAAACGGTATCGGTGCCTGAAGTCAAACCGCTAATAGCGCCGGTTATTGTTACTGTTTCGTCTGTTGTCACACCCGAAAGCGTAAAACTTCCGGTTGCGGTCCCAGCCGTCGCAATGGTAATCGTATCTGGTGATACCGATCCGCTGCTTGCGCTGAGATTTACCACGCCGGCGAAATTGGTGATTGTCGTTCCACCCGCGTCTGCCGCGGTTACCATTATTTGGATACTTTCGCCGCTTGTAATTGCGGTTTCGGTAACCGCCAGGACGATGTTAGTTGCTACCGGAGGTGCTACTTCAATAGTGTCCGTTCCGTTGGTTAAGCCCGACGCTGCCGCAGTAATCGTAA
>JABGPX010000366.1 GCA_018644745.1 Spirochaetales bacterium | reverse complement strand
AGCTCGGTTTCTATCCGGGTCTGCATCTCGAACACTTTCGCGTAAAACCCGTGCTTTTGTATGAGCTCTTCATGAGTCCCCTGCTGAATAATATCGCCTTCCTTGAACACGACGATTTGATCGGCAGTCATGAGACTTTGCACTCGATGAGCGATAATGAAAGTTGTCCTATCCTTCATCAACTCATTCAAAGCGCTCCGAATTGATTCTTCAGTTCCCGCGTCTACCGCCGAGGTTGAATCATCCAATATCAATATTGCAGGATCCTTCAGTAGCGTTCTTGCAATAGCTATCCGCTGTTTCTGTCCTCCCGACAGGGTCACTCCCTTTTCACCGACAATGGTGGCGTACCCTTGGGGAAACGACGCGATGCTCTCATGTATCGCCGCCGCTTCCGCGGCTTGTTCTACTTCTATCTGCGAAACCTTTCGCTCGACTCCGTATGTAATATTGTTCCTGATGTCCGTAGAAAAGAGAAACGGTTCCTGCTCCACAATGCCTATGTTCCTTCGCAAATAGTGGCGTGAATATTCCTGTATGGGTTTCCCGTCTATCTCAATTTCCCCCGAGTGATGGTCATAAAATCGCGGAAGGAGATTAACCAGCGTTGTCTTGCCGGAGCCCGGTTCGCCAAGCAGAGCAATCCGCTCGCCGGCTTTGCAGGCAAGATCGACGTTGTGCAGTACGGGGATATCTTTTTCGTATTCAAATTTTACCGCTTTGAAAATGATGTTGCCGATTAGTCTGCCTTTTCCCTCATCGAATCCAACCGTTGTATCCTCCTGAGCTTCGTTGAGAATTGTAGTGAGTCGTTTATACGATACCGTCGTCGTTGATATTTGGGCGATCAGCCTCCCGAGCTGCTGGAGGGGCCAGATTATTCCCTTTGCCATTCCCACATATGCTACAAACGTGCCGATAGTCAAATTACCTCGAGACACCATTATACCCGCTGCGATGATGCCGCCGAGAAGCTGCAGCCCGCCTATTGTTTCGGAAACCGGCCAGTATGACGCATGGGATTTCATAAATCGGATACCTCGATCAAACTTCTCCTTGTTTTCCTGTTCGAATTTCTGCTCCTCAAATTTCCGGCGTGCGAAGGCTCGGACGATTCTTACGCCCGAGAGATTCTCCTGGAGAACCGAGGAAAGTTTTCCGTCCTGTTCCTGGTATGATTCATAAGCGTCGTGTATTCGCTTATAGAAAAACCAGGAACTCCATATGATGAGCGGCACAACTGCAATCGATATCAGCGACAGCCGCCAGTTAAGGACTGCTATGGCACTAAAATTAATGGCGAACAGAAATCCAATGCGGGCAAAGCCTTTCGTCTGCTCAGAGTAAAAACGCCTGAGCGAATCAACATCGGACGTGGCGCGTTGAATGAGCTCTCCAGTCTTCGTCTTGTCGTGATAGGCGAAAGAGAGACGCTGTATATGGTCAAAGAGCCGATCTCTTATGCTTCGGGTAACCATCTCCGAGGCATGGGCGGAGGCCTTTCCGGAATAGAAACTCAAGATCCCACGTATGAGTGCTATAGCGAGGAATGACCCGGCCAGCAGGGCAAGAGATATATCCCATCTACCTCCAACTATAACGGTATCGATAAAGTATCTGAGCAGCAGCATGCCGCCGGTTTCACCGGCGACCGCTATTCCTAGGCAGGCAATGGCAAAAAAGAAAGTGCCTTTATAACCTGATAGAAGAATCCAGATTCCACGCATTGGGTTTTCCGGAAGAGTATTTGCTGTTTTCACATTGCCCTCCTTTCTGACAACACATAAAAAAAGAGCCCCAGTCTTAAATGACTGCGGCTCTTTAGACAAAATGTCTAACCTCTATATTAAAATAGGGCTGCAGGCATACTACACCTAGGTAACATGGTGGAGGCTGAATCAGAAAAAGTAATTACCATTGTGCCTGCTCCTTTCTTTGAAAATACTTATGTACAAGAATTAACATGCATTAATAATGCTGTCAACCAATTGCACTTCAAACATATGAAGGGCTCCTCTAAAAACTGCTACTTTGACAACCGGCACATACGAAAAACCCCGATTCTATAAGGAAAAACATTCGGTCACATGCACCGAAAGTGGGTTTCTCGATGTGCCCTGAATTTAACTTCTAATCGACAGAGTCTCACCTTCGCCGACTACCTCTTCAGGAAAGCTGGCCAGATCGAACGGGTCGCCGTTCCAGCAGACGAAGGAAGCCCATTTCCCTTTTTCGAGAGTACCCAGATACTTATCGATTCCCAGCACCTTTGCGTTCTGTCTTGTAATTATTTCAAGCGCCTGCTGCTTTGTAATGCCGCACCGCAGGAACCATCGAAGCGTAAGCAGCAATGTCCGCTGCAGAATTACCGGATGGTCGGTCATGAGGCCGAAAGTGACACCCGAATCAATAAGGCTTCTGAGGTTTCTCCAGTTCTCATGTTTCAGTTCCACCTTGTACGCCAGGGCATCCAACGGTCCGTACACTACCTGAATGTTTCTCTTCTTGAGCTCCCGGTAAATGTCCGCATCATTTACATCACAGGTGTGCTCCACCGTAACCTTTAGCTTGAATTCGTCAACGAGTCTGAGAAGAGTCGCTATATCGTCAATTTTATGCACGTGGACTCGGAGCCGCTCGAGACCTTTCAGAATCCGGCGAAGCATCTCTTCTTCAGCTCCGATTAGCTCCGTTGGGTCCTTTTTTTTCTTCATCTTATCTTTGGTGTCGTGGAGCTTCCCCCGCAGTAGAGCAAAAGTTCCCATTCGGGTGTAGGGTCGGCTGCCTTTCCAGCCTCTCACCCCGGGGGACATCGGGTTGTAGCCAATCGCAGCCTTAATACCCGCCCGGTCGATTAATGCTTTCGAAGAGTTCTGGCCGTAGTTGCGGATTACCGCGGACTTTCCTCCGATAATATTCGCACTTCCAGGCACGACGCATGAATATAGCACACCCGCTTCTATCGAGTCGGTGAATGCTTCATCATCCATTTGCACGGAATCGAGAGCATCTGCATGGATGATGAAGGAATCCATCTGATCGTTGGCTTCCGCCTCGGCCGCAGGTTCTCCGGCACGTACCAGCCCGATATGGGCGTGGGGATCGATAAAGGCGGGAGTAACTACCGGGTAACTCTTTTCCACTTTCCCGGTCCATGATTTTTGGATTCCAGTGATTGTCTTTCCGGTGTAAATCAGGTAGACATCCCTCTTCATGTCTTTGCCGGTGTACAGCAGGTCGGCGTGTATAGCTTTCATGTAGTTTCCTTATTTTAGTCACGATAACCCTATCACCGCGCATGGGTCAAGTTGCCTGCTTTCTTTGTTTTCTTTGAATAAATGATTATTATTTCAGTCATTGTGAAAAAACCCTCCGCTGAAAAAATAGGAGAAAATACCTCGCGTCGCCTCACACTGCTGGAATCCGGGGGTATTACTCAGGTAATAATGCGCATGTCTCTACCGACCATCGGCTCTATGCTGGCGATCGGCGTTTTTTATCTTGCAGACGCCGCGTTTATCAGCCGCCTCGGGACTGCACGGCTCAGCGCCATCTCCGTAAGTTTTCCCATTTTCGCTGTAATCGGCGGAATCGGCCAGGCCTTCGGCGCAGGGGCCGCTTCGCTGGTCTCCCGGCTTCTTGGAAAGGGAGAGGATGAGAAAGCCAGTTCAGCTGCCTCGGCCGCGCTCTTCACCGCTTTCTTCTGCGGCATCGCCGCCGCTTCGCTGAGCCTGCTTTTCCTCGAACCGCTGCTTCGTCTTCTCGGATCATCAGAGGCGGTGCTGCCTTTCGCAATGGAATACTCCCGGATACTCATCGGTGCCAATGTTCTCACTTTGCTGAACATTACTATGTCGAATTTGGTTCGCGCCGAAGGTAACGCGCGGTTAAGTATGATTTCAGTATTCCTGAGCGCCGGAATGAATATTCTGCTCGACCCTCTCTTCATATTTGCCGCCGGTCTCGGCCTCAAAGGCGCCGCTCTAGCAACCGTTATTGCCCAGTTTTCGTCCTTTCTTCTTTTATCCTCAACCTTCGCGAGGAAGCGAAATTATTCTCATATCAGTTTTTCGGGATGGAGAAGGGGAATACGGTATCTGCCGGCGATTCTGAAGGTAGGCGCCGCAACTTTTTTTCTGCAGCTTCTCGGCAGCGTCGCGCTGGCCGCGACTAACGGCGCGGCGCGTAGATTCGGCGACCATGCGGTGGCCGCGGTAGGGCTTACGTTTAGATTTCTGGCTCTCGGTATGTATCCGATTTACGGTTTTTGCGTCGGCCTCCAGCCGGTGGTAGGTTACAGTTTCGGAGCTGAGAATATGCCGCGGGTGTACCGGTCTTTGCGGCTTGCTCTTGGCTGGACCGGATTGTTTGCGCTGCTGTTTTCCGCCTGTGCAGTTTTTTTCCCGGCGCAGATACTCGCTATCTTCAGCTCCGATCCTGATGTTTTAGCGGTGGGAATTCGGATGATCCGATGGGTAACCGCATTCTTTCCTCTGTTCGGGGTTCAGATAGTAATGGCTGTTTTTTTCCAGGCATTGGGCAGGGCTCTTCCGGCGGCGCTCATAATTCTTGCAAGGCAGGTATTGTTTTTCTATCCTGCTATTTTCATTCTGCCCCGTTTGCTTGGTCTCGACGGCGTAATTTACAGCCAGCCAGTCTCGGATGTCCTCACTGCTGCTCTCACAGCTATTCTCGCGATTGGCGTACTTCGGTCTCTTAGAAAGATAAGCAACCGGTAAATCCGTACAAGCCTTTCAATATGCTATTCCGGCGCCTATAGATAAAGCGAAACTCGCGGCCAATTCTTGGTCGTAAAAGATTGTGTCTTCATTCAGCGTCGCTCCTACGAAGGTCAAGCCGGCGTTTATAACAAGGGTATCGGAGAGCAGGAGATCCACACCAACCTCGCCGTAATACGACCAATCGGAATCTTCCATAGCATAGGTAAAAAAATCGGTGCCCCACAGATCCTCATCCATTATCATCACAAAATAACCGATTCCGACACCGGCGTAGTACTGTAGCAATTCTGAACTACGGTATAACGCACCCGCGCCTAACCGGGCGTTGAACGTGCTGAAGTTTATATAATATTCGTCAGGGTCCGTGAAATAGTATGAGTTGTCCGAACGCCTGGTGTACGCGACGCTGAATGCTCCGTAAAACCACTGCCCAATGGTCTGCATGAAGTGTGCGCCGACACCGACTGTCTTCGATTCAAAATCATAATCACCTAACGTGGATCCGGACAAGCTAATAGAATAATCTATGAGTTCATCTATCTCATCAATTGCTCCACCGAAATTAAATGGAATTAGATAGGAGCCCACGGCGTGGGATCTTGGTGCCAGAATATCTGCGGTTTCCGGTTCACTCTTGGGTGCAGGCTGAGTTGTTTCAGCGCTTTCTTCCGGCTTGCCGGGTTCGGACTCCGCGGTTGCGTCCTTATCTGCAGACTCTTCGAGAACGCCCCCGGCGAGGGCTTTACCAACTACCTGGGCAATCGCAAGTACCACTTCTATGTCGCCTTTCTGTTCGTGGGACTTCTGGGCCGTAATGGCGCCAGTTTCCACATTAATCATTTTTCCTGATATGAAGTATGTTTCTCCAATCCGGGATACTTTTGCCACGCAGACGATGTCAGCACCGAGGTATTCACCTGCTTTTTTTATTTCGTTGTCAGCCACGACTCCGGAAAGCTGGAACTTCTTTTCTTCGAGAACCTGCTGAATGCTGCTCCGGTCGAGAACCGTATACTTTCCAGAGGTCACGATTTCCTCGATTATCTTCTCTGTGACCGGTACCTTCGCGGTAATATCTACGCCATCCGCCAGGATAGCGTCTAGAATGGCGATTGAAGGCAGGCAAAAGGCCGAGACGGATATTAGGGCAAAAATAACAATGATCGGGTACCGTTTCACGTAAATACTCCTCAAGATGAAAGACTGATTATTGTAGATCTAATCGTTTGATGATGCAATTGTTTATGTGCCAAATTGTTTTGGCAGATAAACTTGCGCCTCCCTGCTGTTGACAAAGCATATCCGCTGAGTAATATGATTTTAGGCGTCGAAAAACTTGCTATCTGCTATAAATTCGATACCCACATATTCGAGCTCCCGCAGGGCCGCGAAGCACCGCGCGAGTAGAAACCAGGGTATTCAGGGGTGCCCATTACATTGATCAAGATTAGATTTTATACAGGGCTGATTCTCCTTTTGTGCCTTCCGCATATCATTTTTGCTCAGGATATAACCACCGCAAGTGATTTCTTCGAACAGGTATCAGACAGATATCGGGAGATTGTGGATTATCAGGCTTCACTCACAATGACTCAGACCGATTCGGTGATGTCCGGCATGCTTTTCCATAAACGTCCTAATTATTTGCTGATAGAGTTCGCCGTTCCGGAGGAGCAGGTGGTCGCGGTCGACGGGGAGAAACTTATCATCTACATCCCCCGATTCAATGCCGCGCTCGAGCAGCCTCTCAAGAAGAGCGAAGAGCCTGCCGCCGGTTTGGCGACTGCTCAGGGACTAGATCTCATGAGTAATCGCTACAGCATCGCCTATCTCGAGAGCCAGGATCCTGTGCCGTTAGAAGAGGAGAGCGAGGAGCTTGTTATTCAGCTCAAGCTTGAATGGAGATCAATCGACGAAGGATTTCGTCAGCTTACATTGTCAATAAATGAAGATCTGATGATCCGCCGAATAAGCGGTGTTACGTCAAATTTTCAGGAAATACAGTTAGATTTTCTCGATATTCTTACTAATCAAAATATTCCGGAAGGTAAATTCAGATATGAGTCCCCGCCATCGGCCAATATCATAAATAATTTTATCTTTCCCCCGGAAGAAGAACAATAAATGGAATCTATCGGCGACAAGCTGAAAAATCAACGAGAGCAAAAGGGATACTCAATAGAGCAGATTGCCCGGGATACAAATATCGCGAAGCGGTACCTGGAAGCTCTGGAAACGGAAGATTTCTCGGTATTCCCAGGTGATCCGTATCTCATCGGATTTCTGCGGAATTACGCCGATTATTTAGGGATCGATCCGGAAGAAATGGTGTCACTCTATCGGAATTTTCAGATTCAAAGCCAGCCCGTTCCGATGGATGAGCTCCTGATCACTCGAAACAGAAAACCTCTTTATATTGGTTTAGTCGCCGCGGTGGTTGTAGCTGCCTTGGCGGTTGGGGGATATTATCTCATTCCCCGTCTATTCGATGGAAGGGCCGAACGCCGCGCCGCCGCGGCAGAACTCGAGAATTCTGAGGAAACTGCTGCCGGGGCGGTCTATGAGCTCGAGGATGAAATGGTCGAACGGCGTTTTGAAGAGAAAGACATTGTTGCTATTTCTTATAAGGACGAACGGTATGAAATCCGGCTGTCCGAAATAGCTGAGAGTTTAACACTGACCGTTCCCGGTGGAACGAATGTACTTCGGGTCGGTGACGAGAGAGCGATTGATCTTGATGGCGACGCGAAGATGGATATTAAAGTGTCACTTACCGATATCGACGCTAGCGCGAAGATCAGAACCGCGGTGCTCCGATTTGACAGGTTTGTAAAATCCGCTTCCCAGGCTGCTCAGGAGGAGACGCCGGCGGAAAGTACAGAAACTGACGACGATGACAAACCGCTCGATTCAGGAACCCCTGCTCTGGAATCCAGAACCGTCGAAGCCGTGCAGATTCTTGAATCAAGCAGCGCCTCGCCGTTCTCCGTAAATATCGAGTTTCGCGGATATTGTCTGCTCCGGTATCTCATAGACGGCGGTGAGCGGGAAGAGGGTTATTTTAACACCCGCGATACGGTTGTGTTGGATGTAACACGGGAAATAACGCTGTGGATTTCAAATGCAGGCAGCCTCATTACGCGGATATCCGGCGAAAATGTAGAATTCGGGCTGCCGGGCCAGGTTTCCGTTAAAAAAATTACGTGGGTTCGAGACGAAGAAAGCGGCAAAGAAAAACTGCTTATGCAGGCGGTATATTGACGCGGTTCTCGTGTTTATCTCTTCTTAATATTAGTATTCTATGAACGAAAACAAAGTGAATTCCGAATTACGGGGTTTCTATATTGAAAACCTCGGCTGCGCGAAGAATCAGGTCGACGCGGAAACCATCATCGCGGCTCTTGAGGATGCCGGCTGGAAGCGGGTAATAGAACCCGGAGATGCAGAGCTGATTATTGTAAACAGCTGCGGCTTCATCGAAGACGCCCGGAAAGAATCCATCGATGTCACCCTCTCTTTTCGTCAACTCTACCCAGGGAAGCGGCTGATCCTTGCAGGCTGTCTGTCTGAGCGCAACGGGACTGAGCTAGCGAGCATTCTTCCGGAGATTGACGGTATCTTCGGCAACCGGGCACCGGCGAAAATTCCCGAAATGCTGAGCGATGTGCTTGCAGGGAAGCGGCCGGTTTTTCTGCCTAAAGAATATCAAAGTGTTTCTCAACGGGGCTCCGAACTTTCCACGAAAGGTATCTCATATCTCAAAGTCGCGGAAGGCTGCGACAATCGCTGCAGTTTCTGCTCAATA
>JABGPX010000397.1 GCA_018644745.1 Spirochaetales bacterium | reverse complement strand
GTTCATCATAGGTTTTTAGGTTTACGCCGGAAACTTTACCGATTTCGATTGCCCCGGTGGTGCCGATTTGAGCGCCCACGGATTTACCCTTAAGGTCGGCGAGAGTTGTTACGCCGCTGGTGGAATTTTGTACAATAAGGACCTGACCGGCGTTTATGTACGGTATTGAGAAATCCATTTCCGCCTGTCGTTCTACGGTAATAGTAACCGAGGAGATAACCGCGTCATAGTCGCCATTATCGAGCCCGCCGAAAATTCCGTCCCATGCGGTGTTTCGGAACTCAACTTCAAATCCGCCCATCTCCGCGGCAAGACTCAGAAGATCGATATCAAAGCCGATGATATCCTTATTTTCATCAATGTATTCCATGGGCGGCCATGTGGCGTCGGTTGCAACGACGATAACGCCGCTTTCTTTCTTTGGCATGCCGAAAGCTATTCCGGCGACGACCGTGATTATGAGAACGGCCGCGATGAGCTTTTTCATCAGTAACTCCTTTCTAAATTGAAAATGTAGGGTTAGTAAAAGGTATCGATAGCAAAAAGTCAAGAAAAGACTGTTTTACGGGGTTAATCAAGCAAACGCTTCTCACCCTCGAGGCCCCGGATTCCAGTTACATCCTGACTCACTTCGAGGACTCCGCGGTAAGCGCCTTCAGTATCATAGAGAGCGAAGTATCGAATATGGATGAATTTTCCGCCCATGTTGAGCCAGAACTCCGCTGTATCCTCTCTTTTGTTTCGGAAGTCGTCTACAATTTTTTCTACAATATGGACGCTCCTCGGGGGATGGCAGTTCTGCACGTCCCTGCCGATAATCGCCGGGGTCCGCGGAAAGAGCCTCTCTCGGCCTTGAGAATAGTAACGAACCTTGTCGTTCTCATCGACATACGTAATATCAAGGGGAAGATTCTTCAGGAGCAGGTTTAACATTGTTGGTGTCATGGCGCCAACATCCAGCGGAATTTCACCCTGTTCGGACGCGGTGGCAGACGCGGGCGCAGACGCGGACGCAGACGCGGCTGCGGCAGAATCCACGGGCGCGACGATTGGCTTGCCAAGTTCATCGGCCCTGGACCTGGCAATAACGATGTTCGAGTCCCATAGGTTGCCCGGCTGTATCCAGGCGTAACCGAGTTCACTCTCGCTTTTTCGGATTTCCGCCCATTGACGGTCACTCAACAGCTTGAGAGCAGTTGGAAACAGAATCCGCTCTTCCATAAAAGTCATGCGTTTAATCGACCTGGAAAGGACCGCCCAGTTCGAGAGGATTCCGCGCCTGTTTTTTTCTTCGAGAGCGGTCCGCAGCTCCTTGAAATGGCTCCGGATTTCATCATGTTTTCCCCACATGACCTTGGATGGGCCGGTAAAACTCGCAGCCTCCAACATAGGAAAGAGCAAATTTTCTTTTCTCAGATAATGCAGATCAATCTTCTTCAGTTCTATAATCTGCTGCGAAAAATCATCTGTTTTAAGTTCACGGGCGGCCGCTTTAGCGCCCGATCGCATTTTCCTTATCATTCGCTTTGCTTCGGCATTTTCATCTGTGAAGGTCTTTACAGGATGCCCAGGCAAAGTTTTCACTTTTTTGTTCTTTTTGAGTGAATCCTCAAATACCGCGACATGGAGATCGCACATGCTCTGCACTTTCTCCACCGGTACACCCTCGGTAATGAGAGCCTGTTCCATTTTTGCTATTTCCTCAGGACTCACCCCTTTAATCAATGTGGCAAATCGTTTCTGAACCTTGCTGACATCTGTACCCGAATGTAGATCGCGGATAATTTCTTTTAAATCCTGCTGCCGTTTATCGTCGCCGAAATGTTCGCTCATATATATTCCTTTCCCTGCAACCGGAGGATGTTTGTTTGGTTGACTATATATAATTATAATCAATCTGACCAATATTGACGCAGATCAATTCTCATATTCAAAAACCACCGGCATGTCGCTTGACTAAATATTCACTGATTTGTAGTTTCTCATCACTTTAGAGGCAAAAAATGGAAAACAATACGCTCCCCTTCACCAAAGAACGGCTCGAATCAATAACAGAAGAATACCCTACACCATTTCATATTTATGATGAGGCGGCTATCAGACGGACAGCAAAGGATTTCGTAAAAGCCTTTGCTTGGGTCAATGGCGGATTCACCAATTATTATGCGGTTAAGGCATTGCCGAATCCGTACATTCTCGATATCGTGCGGCAGGAAGGTATGGGTGCTGACTGCTCGTCACTGCCCGAACTCCTTCTCGCGCAGGCCGCGGGTATCACCGGTGAGCAGATCATGTTCAGTTCGAACGATACACCGGCAACTGAATATGCAAAGGCCCGCGAACTTGGCGCTATAATAAATCTCGACGATATAACTCACATCGAATATCTGGATAAGAACGCCGGTTTACCGGAACTTATCTGTATCCGCTACAATCCGGGTCCCCTGAAAGAGGGCAATGCGATAATCGGGGAACCTCAGGAGGCAAAATACGGCTTCACCCGCGAGCAGGTTATTGAGGGGTATCGTATTCTTAAGGAAAAAGGCGTCAAACGATTCGGCCTCCACACCATGGTTGCCTCCAATGAGCTGAACCCGGAATACTTTGTCGAAACCGCAGCCATTCTTTTTGACCTGGTCTCAGAGATTACGGAGAAGACAGGAGCGCGGATCGAGTTCGTAAATCTTGGTGGAGGCGTAGGCATACCATACAACCCGGGTGAAAAAGCCGTCGACATGGCATTGGTTTCGGAAGGGGTGAAGAAGCGTTATTCGGAGAAAATCGAGGCGAAAGGCCTGGCTCCTATACGTGTAGTAATGGAATGCGGACGTATGGTTACCGGCCCTCACGGCTACCTGGTAAGCAGAGTTCTTCACAAAAAAGAGACATACAAATCATACGTGGGTCTGGACTCCTGTATGGCCAACCTGATGCGGCCGGGTATGTACGGCGCTCATCACCATATAACAGTGCCTGGCAAAGAGAACTCCCCGCTGGATCATGTATATGATGTCTCGGGTTCTTTATGTGAAAATAACGATAAGTTTGCGATCGACAGAAAACTTCCGGAAATAGAAATCGGCGATTTGATAGTAATTCACAACTCCGGTGCGCATGGGCATTCAATGGGATTCAATTACAACGGCAAGCTCAGATCGGCGGAATTGCTTCTGAAGAAAGACGGCAGCGTTAAGCAGATTAGAAGAGCGGAAACCGCGGCGGATTATTTCGCTACCGTGAATTATCCGGGTCTGAAAGCAGAATAGCCGGCTAGTTGAACGGGTATCCGCGGCGAATCATCGAAGCGCGGAATCCATCACTCAGGCGCTTTTCAATTTCAAAAGGGTCGAAACAGGTCAGTAATTCATCCCGAAAGCGATCATCCCGAATCACCCGAATAAGCACAGAGAGAGCAAGCAGATATTCAAGCTGCATTCCCGGCGGGTTGGCCACCAGAAAAAGGAAATGAACCGGCAGCCCGTCCATCGCCTCGAACTGAATACCGTTTCTCGAAATTCCAAGAGCCATTACGATGTTTCCCACCGCCGGTGTCTTACCGTGGGCAACAGCAATACCGTTTCCGAGACCGGTGCTCTGGAGCTGTTCGCGCTGAATAACCGCTCGTTCGAGATAATCAATATTTTCAACATCCCTGAAAACTGGCGCGTTGCGCAAAAGCTCATGAATCGCAGAAAATTTATCCGAACTTTCGAGATCGCAAACCACGGTTCCATGGGTAAAGCAGCTTATTTTCTCCATAACTACGGCTCCATCAAGGCCTGGATAGTATTGCCCGTTCCTTATATTTTCGGTAAAAACCCGGGGGTTTATTAGTAAACGGATTTTCTGTTAGTATCCGGGCCATACATGCGCTATGAAGTCTTCTATAAACACCACCAACTTGACGGCAGAGCTCACCGGGTACTGCAGACGATCAAGCGAGGCCTTCGCGTGGATGTATCCGACCTCGCGGTAGTCGACACATATCTGGTCAACAGGGAAGACCTGCTCACCCTAGAGCTGGCCGCAGAATTATTATCCGATCCGGTTGCTCAATTCTGTTCAGCATCACCTGCTGCGGACAGTATAGATGTTCCTGATTGGTCATATATTATCGAAGTTACATCCAAAGCAGGGGTTACAGACCCGGTCGCCCTCACCGCGAGAGATGCAATTGAGAGTGCCCTGAAGGGGGCTGGATTATTTACGATTCAAACGGCCAGGCAGTATGTATTCTGCTTCGAAAAAATTTCCAAAACGGATGTCGATGATATCCGCGGCCTTCTTCACAATCCGCTCATCCAAAATGCTGAAGTGTTATCCAGAGAGCAATGGGACCAAGGCGACCGGCTTCCGGATCTCTACCCGCATACAATCGCACCGAGCTCGCTCGAGGTTTCAACAATACAATTATCCGGTCTTGATACCGATGCCCTCGAGATGCTCTCCAAACAGAGACTGCTTGCATTAACCGCCAAAGAGATGGAAGCCATACAGCGCTATTATTCTGATTCAGCGGTGAAAGAAGACCGACTCCGCGCCGGACTGCCTGCCGAAGCCACGGACGTAGAACTCGAGATGATTGCTCAGACATGGTCAGAACACTGCAAGCATAAGATACTCAATGCTCGCGTCGAGTATACGGAAAGCGGAAACGTAGACATTATCGATTCGCTTTTCAGCACATATATCCGCCAGACTACCGAAGATCTCTCCGAAAAAAGAGATTTCCTTCGATCGGTTTTCCACGACGATTCCGGTGTAATAGAGTTCGACAAGGATACTCTGGTCTGCTTCAAAGTGGAAACTCATAATTCTCCGTCGGCTCTGGACCCATACGGCGGTGCGATTACCGGAATTGTCGGTGTTAACAGGGATATACTCGGCACGGGAAAAGGTGCCAGGCCGATTTTCAATACCAATGTGCTCTGCTTCGGCGAGCCGGATACACCCCGCGAAGATATTCCGGCCGGACTGCTCCACCCGGTTCGCGTCATGAACGGAGTACATCACGGTATTATAGACGGGGGAAACCAATCGGGAATTCCCGTTGTCGCGGGCGCTTTTCTCTTCGATGAGAGTTATGTCGGAAAACCATTGGTGTTCTGCGGCACTGGCGGAATACTGCCCGCGCGGATCGACGGTGAAGGTTCGTGGATTAAACACATAGATTCAGGCGATCTTGCAGTAATGGTCGGCGGGAGAATCGGAAAAGACGGAATCCACGGAGCCACCTTCTCCTCTCTTGCTCTTGATGAGACTTCACCCACTTCGGCGGTTCAAATTGGAGACCCTATAACCCAGAAAAAAATGGGTGACCTTCTCACGGAAGCTCGAGATCTGCAGCTATATAAAGGAATTACCGATAACGGGGCTGGCGGGCTTTCCTCCTCCCTGGGCGAGATGGCTGAGCTGGCAGGCGGAATAAAAATCTATCTCGACAAATGTCCCCTTAAGTATCAGGGGCTTGCTCCCTGGGAGATCCTCGTATCCGAATCTCAGGAACGGATGAGCCTCTCGATTTCGTCCGACACCATCGAAGAGTTCCTCGAACTCGCTGCCAGAAGAGATGTTGAAGCGACGGTAGTAGGTGAATTCACCGATACCGGGTTGATTGAAATATTTCACGTGGAAAAAAAGGTCGCTCACCTGTCGGTGGAGTTTCTCCACGACGGGCTTCCGGTCATGAACCTCCAGGCGCGGTGGACTCCCCCGACGCGAAAAGAAATGCCGGTAGAGCAGTTCTCAGACCAGATATCCGTAGACCTGCTGCGGCTGCTACGGGAGCCGAACATCGCCTCGAAAGAGGCGCTTATACGCCAGTACGACCACGAGGTACAGGCTCAATCTGTAATCAAACCCTTCGCGGGTTCACGCCAGGACGCTCCGAGCGACGGAGCCGTTCTGCGACCGAAACCGGATTCCAATCGCGGGCTTACGGTAACCCACGGCGTCTGCCCCAGGTACGGAGACATCGATACATATAACATGGCCGCGTGCGCGGTTGATGAGGCGTTCCGGGCCCACATAGCCCTGGGCGGAGATCCGGAGACCGCGGCGGCGCTTGATAATTTCTGCTGGCCCGATCCGGTTGAATCAGCATCCGCACCGGACGGGGCGTATAAGATGGCCCAGCTGGTAAGGGCGTGCCGTGGTCTGCAGGACGCCTGTCTGGCCTATGGATTGCCTCTAATATCCGGAAAAGACTCGATGAAAAACGACGCCGTGCTGGAAGGGAAGAAAGTCTCTGTAAGACCCACCCTGCTTGTGTCGCTTATGGGCATTATTAAGGACTTGAGAAAAGCAGTAAATACAGATTTCCATAAACCCGGTGATCTCATCTTCGCGGCGGGAAAAACCCGAGGCGAACTGGGCGGTTCGATGTATGAAAAAATCCATGAGATCGAGATGAGCGGATGCCCGGTAGTAGATTTTCCTACTGCGCTGAATCTATATAAAAAACTGCATCTAGCAGCCGTAGAGGGATTGCTCTCTTCCTGCCATGATATCTCCGAAGGGGGTATTGCTGTGGCTATCGCCGAGTCGGCCCTCGGCGGCAGAGTAGGTGTGTCTATCGATATAGAGCTTATTCCGAGGACCAATGAGGAGATGGAAAGCCCACGGCTTCTTTTCTGCGAATCTCCATCACGATTTGTAATCAGTATCGATCCTTTACATAAAGATCGATTTCTTGAGCTCTGCTCGGTATCCGATCTTCAGCAGATCGGCATGGTAAACGAAACAAGCGCGTTTGTGATAAACCGGGGAGATACAGCAGTTTTAAATACAGACCTGCCGGCTATTGAAGAGGCGTGGAAAGGATTCGTTATCTAAAGATGAAAAAGGTAAAGACCTGTATTATAACCGGTTATGGAATTAACGCTGACCGCGAACTCGCCTCGGCGTTCAAAGCCGCTGGATCAGATGCCGAAAGGGTTCACATAAACGATCTCATCAATAATCCCGTCTATCTGCGGTCGTTTCAAATCGTCGGATTTCCGGGAGGTTTCTCTTTTGGCGATCACCTGGGATCCGGGCTGGTATTCGCCGGTCTGTTCAAACGGAATCTCAAGTCAGAACTCAGCCGGTTTGTAACCGACGGCGGCCTTATTATTGGTGTCTGCAACGGATTTCAGGTTCTGGTGAAAATGGGAGTGCTACCAAACCTGTCCGGTGATTGGACTCCCGATGTGTCTCTTATTCATAACCAGAGCGGTGTCTTTGAAGACAGCTGGGTAAAGGTAGCCTGCCCGCACGAGTCCCGGTGCGTGTGGACAAAAGGGTTGTCCGCGCTCGATTTGCCTATTCGCCACGGAGAGGGCCGTTTCATCACCGGGTCACCGGAAATAGCTCAGCGGTTAGCTGACGACCGGCTTATCGCAATGACCTACGAAACACGAAATCCAAACGGTTCTGAAGATAATATCGCAGGAATCTGTGACAGTACCGGTAGAATTATAGGACTAATGCCCCACCCCGAAGCGTATCTCCATCGCGAAAATCATCCCGAATGGCGCTCCGGTATCCAGGGAGACGGGCTCGGTATATTTCGAAACGGCGTTCTTGCCGCGAGCAGTACCTGATGGCCGGCATCCTTGTAAAGAATACCGGCCAAGTGATAGAAACCAGCGCTGCGATTTCCGTACTCAACAGCCTTATGCGAAATGGGGTACAGATAAAGCATGTCTGCGGCGGCAAAGCACAATGCGGAACTTGCCGATACAAGGTACTCAAAGGCGCGGAATTCTTAAGTCCCATCCGTCCTCTCGAGCGGATTCGGCTGGACGCCCTCGGAAACCCGGAAAACGTCCGTCTCGGCTGCCAATCGTATACTTTCGGGGATATCGAGATAGAAATTTTACTTTCCGATTGATTCCCGTAAAGGAAACATACCTCGCGGCTTGCTGCGAGATTCTTCATTTTACAAACAAAATTTTCGTCGTAGACCCCCGGCTCGTTATTGGTTACATTTTGATAGCACGCAAGACACGTGCGGAGGCATTATGAAACGAACACTGGCCATACTACTGCTGCTTTCCCTGATTACCGGCGGAATATTCGCGAAGGGCAAGCAGGAAGGCGCAATGCTTATAGATATACCCGCCCTGGAAAAGCTTATTACCGGCGGCGATCTTGTTATTCTCGATATCCGCGATATGGCTTCATACGCCGAAGGGCACATCCCCGGCGCCGTACTCCTCCCGTTCTCAGGTGTAGATATAGCGGCGCAGACCTTGAAGGAAGTGGGTGTCCCGATAATTGCTTACTGCGCCTGCCCCGCTGAAGAATCGAGTATGGCTGCTGCACTGAAGCTGAGAGGGCTCGGCGTGGACGGGGTACATGTCCTGGTCGGGGGTTATATCGATTGGCTAGAGAAGGGAAAGCCGGTAGTGCGCGGGCCAAACCCATTCTGATTCATACATAATCTGAAAACCACTGCACCCACTCATTGAATTTGAATATTTCCTGCAGCTCCCGCTCGATACCGGCATCCCTGTGCGCCCAGCGTAACAATTCCATGTCTAAAGCGGCACCAAAGCTGAGTCTGCACATCAACAG
>JABGPX010000303.1 GCA_018644745.1 Spirochaetales bacterium | reverse complement strand
TGAAATCGGCGCGTTTGCCGGCGAGGGCAACCATGCTTCGGTGAAAGCCATGGAACCGACGGAAATCCTGGTTGTCCCTTGCGAATCTCTTACGCGGTTGATGGGAGAATACAAATCCTTTGCACAGCTGGTTACCAAGAACCTTGCCAATCGCGTCGTGTATCTAATGAGCCTTGTGGAGGACTTTACACTCAGGCCGGTCATTTCCCGTTTGGCCCGCTATCTCCTAGAAAACTCGGTGGGCGGAGTAGTAAAGCGAAGAAGCTGGTCGACCCAAACCGAGTTGGCTTCACGTCTGGGTACCGTGCCTGACGTTCTCAATCGGGCGCTCAGAAGCCTCGCCGGTCAGAATCTGATAGAGATCGATCGTCGCGTGCTGAAAATAGTGGACCATGACGGCCTGCTGGCCAAATCCCAACCTACCGACTGATATCTGCAGAAACCCGACAAAAGTCGGAGACTCTTGTCTTTTGTAGTGTGAATATATACGTACAGATTATCTATTTTCACAGAGGAGATTTATTATGGACAAAGCAAGATTGTATTCATCATGGCAGGAGCTGGTAACATATGATGATAACGGGCCAAAGCATGCAGAGCTATTGAAAACAAAAACTTACAATGCCGTGCTTGTCGGACTTAACGCGGGTCAGAAAATCCCGCCTCATTCCGCTCCCGATGCATCCTATCACTTCCTCGAAGGAACGGGCTGGATGATAACCGATGGTGAGCGTATTGCCGTAACTCAAGGTGCGACGATAGTCGTTCCTGCCGGCACATACAGAGGCATAGAAGCGGAAACCCGGCTCGCGGTGCTGGCCTCGCATTCGGTACCTAAGAAAAATCCAGCCGCTCCAATGCCGGTAAAACGGATGGGCCTAATAGGACTTGCCGGAATGGTCGTTATGGCCTTTGTCATGATCACGTTCGGCTTGATGATGGGCAACAGCAATCCAATGGCGTCGCTTATGTTTCGAAGTGATGGACCCCTCGGAATGGGACTCTGGGCGATCATGATAGTACCATTTGCTGTAATGATTCTCATGATGGGGGGAATGTTTTTCGCTATGCGCGGGAAAATGCGCCGGGGCAAACACAAGCAGGAAAAACATACGCACGATCCTTCCAAACACATGGCCATGACTGCTGAGAGCGAAAGCGCCAGCACCTTTAGTGTTGCCGGCATATCTTGTGATCATTGTAAAATGACCATCGAGAGCGGGATAAGCGAGATTCCTGGAGTAAATGCGGTAGAAGTAGAGGTAAAGGCAAAAAAAGTTACCGTGGATTTTTCGGCACCGGCGACGAAGGATGAGATTAGCGCCCAATTGGCGGAAATAGGGTATCCAGCCGACTAACAGGGCCGCAGCAGGAAATCTGCATTTCCCATTGTTTGCCCGTTTACAATAATTGAAAGCCCGTGCATGCCGGTGTAATATTTCCGAGTTGTTATTTCCTTAAATGAATGGAAGCGGCTTAATGACTTTTCTGTGCTGTCAATTTTAGATTCTGACAGTTTGAAAACTTTAGTCGAGCGGCTTCCATTTTTCTTTAAATGGTCAATTCCGTATTCTATCCTGAGAGTGCCGAGACTTTTTCGTTCTGATTTCAGAGTGAAAGAAAAATTCAGCTTGCCACCTATGATAACGGAGTCTTGAACCCGGAAATCTATTAGGCGTATATGTTTTGGTTTTTTATAACCGAGAAGGGCCAGGATTTCCGGGTTGCCCTTCTTCAAAAGGGTGCGGCAGCCATGTTTGATAATATTGTCGGTATCATTTGTTACGCCGTGCCATTTTACGGCCATGGCAATGACGATATCCGGATTGTCTTTTGAGATATCATTGAGATTGTTTGCGACACTGCGGCGTACATATTCACTCTCATCACTTTTCAGTTTTTCAAGGACAGGTAGAATTGGACCTGGATTGTTCTTGAACTCCGGCAGCGCCATTGCCCAGGGCAGCCGCGGCCGGCAGCCTTCCGACGCGAGTCTTCGCACGTGCGGATTGCCCGACATCGCCCAACTCTCCATCTGATTCATCATTTCATCACCGTATTTCTTGATGAATGGACGAACTGCGAACTCCGCACTTGCAAACGGTGTAAAATGCTCAAGTGCGGAAATCGATTCCTTGAAGGATTCCAGGCCGTATAACTCAATGTAATCGGGCAGAAACATATATTCAAATCCGCCGACATTCACCGGCACACTTTTCAAGATATTTGCAGCGCGCGAAAATTCCTCGGGCAGGTAGTCATGTAGTGATTCGGTAATATGCCGCATCCGCTGCTTGAGCTCTTTTCTTTCCCATGCTTGGTCGAAAACTTGTCTCACGAATCCGTCAATATCAAAATCCGGGTATATCTCCTCGATTTTCCGGCTCAGCGATGTTACGAGCTCTATATTGAAGTAGTTTTTCAGCGGTTCTGCCATATAATAATCAGTTACTGACCGGTCTCCAAAGAAAGGCGCACAACGGCATATCCGCTTCATCCGCCAGGTCACAGGGCGGATTAGGCCCCAAGCCGTAAGCGATTTTTACCTCGGTCCCTTTTTCGGGTTCGCGATTGAGCAGCAGCATGATGCGGTTACTATCTTCATCATCGTCTTCTATCCATGCATTCACCACGGTGAGGGGAGCGCGCTGCTCCCAGTCTGTTTGCCTGACAAAGAATCCGTGTACTTTGTGCCGCTTTGCCCAGACCCCGGTTACTCCTCCGAAGCGGAGACGAATCCCATTGCGCGTGCCCGAGGGCAGCGAGACGAGTTCCGCGCTATCGAGGATCGGGCCGGTAGAGATAGCCTTATCACCTGTGAGATTCTGACAGAGAAGCGCCAATCGGCGTCCTAGCCGAACGAGCCCCTCGGTATTGATGTGAATTGCGTCTACAAGCGGAAGGTCAATCGCCGAGGTGACGGCGGTATTGGGCATGCGATTCGGAAGCGATCGCAGCGCTTCCTGCACCATGTTCCAGCCCGGCCAAACCTCTTCGCGATCCGCGGGTTCAACGACCCGTCCGATCTGCACTGCCGCGACCGGAAGATCCGCGATACCGGTATCTGTGCGCACGGCGTGTATCCATGCGTCCATGCGCTCAGCATAGGTGCGGCCCGTATCATGGGTTATTCCGTCGGATTCTCCCTGATACCAGAGAATTCCGCGGAGGTTTCCACCGGCATTTGTTATTCGTTCGAGCATGGCACCGTAGAGACTTGAGCCTCCGAGATGTTTTAGTGCGGGGCTCCATTGGTCAAGGGACGTTCCTCCATGAGCGGCAGGAATAAGGCCGATTGGTTTTCCCAATTGGTCGGCCATTGCAGAGCCGAAAGCGATACCGAGACCGGCACCGGTCATTCGCGACTCATCTTCGCTTTGCGCGAGCTCAAGGTTTGAAGCGTTTCTGTCTTCCTCAAGAAGCGTCGGACGCATGAGTTCCTGATGGACCGGTGTGCAGCTCTCCCACAGCCGATGGAGGGGCTCCTCGGCAATACCCCACGTGCCCGCGCTGCTGAACGACCATACCCGCGGGTCAGGTACAAGCGCACCGTCAAGCCACGCGCAGCCTTGCATATTTGATTGGCCGGCCAGCACCCAGATGTCGTGGCCTGCTGAGCGGGGATCTTTAGATTTCAGTAAAGAATCGGGCATGGCTACTCCTTTGGGAAAGCTAGAAAGTGCGAAAGAAATCTCGATATAAAATGGTCTCCGAAAGATTATCCACCTCGTTGCAGTGTTCCCAATCAATCCAAATATACTCAATACCGATGTAGCCGGTATATTCATATTTCCGCATCTGTCGGACTATACGCTTGTAGTCGACCGTGTTCTTGTCAAATGAGGTTTGAAGCCTCCCTTTGCGGGAGCCCCGCGCGTGAAAGTGCGAGGCGAAGGGCAGCAGAGGCTCTATTTCGGTGTCTGCTATCCCGAGCTTTGTGAAATGAGTGTAGTCGAGGGTTAGGGTGAGCCCGGCAACCTTCTCCAGCAGCGAAAGCGCGGATTTCGGGCGGGAGACAATTGATCCAACATGTGCTTCGATGGCGAAAGTTAAACCGCGTGCCCGTGACTCCTCGAGCCGCCAGGCAAGCTCATCGCATGCCCGGTTAAGGGATTCGGAACGCGGCACTCCTTCAAACACTACCCCTGGTAGAGTCGTGAGATGATGGCATCCGATTGCTTCCGCATAATCCAGGCTCTGATGAAACCAGTCTCGGGCTTTTTTTCGGCGCTTTTGTTCCGGGTGATTGATTGCGAAAGGAACAAAGTCGGGATTCATTTGGAGAAAAACATCCGCAGCTTTTAGGCCGCGGTCGTTGAGTTTTTTGTTGAGATCTCTTGCCGATTTCTTAAGATTCTGAAACTCAACGGACGGCCAGAGGTGGCTTCGGCCTTCAAAAAGGCCGATATCAATTCCCTCAAATCCGAGCATGGATATCAGATCCAGAGAATTATCGTGAGTCAAAAGCGGAAACGCAAAGTCCGCACATGCAAGTTTAAAGCTCATCAGGTTTCTCCTTTCACCGCGTCTGTATTCCACTCAGCTGCTGTCAGGTATCCCGAGTCAACCACCAAAGAGGTGCCGGTTATTCCAGCCGAATCGTCGCAGGAAAAATAGAGTATTGATTTCGCAACGTCCCGAGGGGTTAGGGATTTTCCAAGCGGGACCCGCTTGAGGCGGTTCCGAAGGGCTAAATCTGCGTCGCCGGTTTTTTCCAAGTGCTCCTCCAACATAGGTGTAAGAGTTATGCCCGGGCACACGCAGTTGCAGCGGATGCCTTGAGCGGCATAATCCAGGGCGATCGATCTTGTGAGACCCAGCACCGCGTGTTTTGATGTCGTATAGACAGGTGTTAGGGCCTGACCTACGAAGCTGCTGATAGATCCCACATTAACGATATAGCTCTCCGGGTTTTTCGTGAGATATGGCATCCCGTACTTTGCGGCGAAAAACATCGATTTTACGTTAACAGCCATCAAGTAGTCCCACTCATCACTGGAATACTTGTCCAGAGACTTAACTTCCACCATCCCGGCGTTGTTGACTATAATATCAAGGCCGCCGAAGCAGTCGACGGTTTCAGCAATAGACGTAGCGATATCCTCTTCCCGGCTGACGTCACACGCGCACGCGATCGCCTTGCCGCCTCCATCGCAGATGCGACTGACTGTCTCCAAGCTGCGCTCCACACGCCTTCCAATGAGCGCGACCGCAGCGCCTTCTTCGGCGAACAATTCGGCCGCTGCTTTCCCGATACCTGAGGTGGCACCGCTTATCCACGCCGCCTTTCCGGATAATCTGCCTTCTTTCATGAACTACTCCATGGTCATTCAGTGATTATAATGATAGGGGGTATATGCATATTGACGCAAGCGAAGGAGAAGAATTAGCTCTCAGATTTTTGAAAAAAATGATAGAATGAAGAAAGGAACTACAAAAATGCGCACAATATTGATTCTGATGGATTCGCTGAATCGGCACATGCTGCCCGCCTATGGCAACAGCTGGGTCAAGACCCCGAACATCGACCGGTTGGCTGCCGAAGGTGTTGTTTTTGAAAAGCACTTCTGCGGCTCGATGCCCTGCATTCCAGCTCGCCGCGACATGATGACCGGCCGACTCAGCTTCCTGGAAACTGGATGGGGGCCTCTTGAACCGTGGGACGACCTGATGCCGGAGATCCTTCGTAAAAAAGTCGGTACATATTCCCATATGATTACCGATCATTGTCATTACTTCAACGGAGGTGCCGGCGACAGATATCACAATATATTTGATTCATGGGAATATAAACGGGGACAGCCGTGGGATCCTTGGCATGGCGTTGTGGACCCGAGACCGCAGCCTCCCGGTGCACGAAACTACTGCTATGGTAAAACATATCATCATCAGCATCTGGCAAATTTAGAATACCGAGATGCTGAAGATGACGAGACTTATTCGTCAGTTCAATGTATAGAGGCGGCCTGCGGGTTCGTAAACCGGAACCATGCTGATGATAATTGGCATCTACACCTGGAGCTCTTCGATCCTCATGAACCATTTGACTGCCCCCAGACGTATCTCGATGAATATGATGATACATGGACAGGCCCGCCATACACCTGTCCTGATTACGCACCGGTGGACACGGAAAAGGATACACCGGAAACCATTGAACATCTGCGTAAGGCCTATGCTGCGACGATAACCATGAACGATCGTAAGCTTGGACAGCTCTTTGATATGATGGATAAGTTTGATATGTGGGAAACCACAGCAGTGATTCTCACGACGGATCACGGCTATTTGCTGGGCGAACATGGCTGCTGGGCAAAAAATTATATGATCGGCTATGACGAACTGATTCACCTGCCTTTGATTGTACGCCATCCTGATGCAACGCCTGGACGCCGGAAGGCATTGACCGGTGCTATTGATATCATGCCGACGATTCTTGATTGCCATGGTGTCGAGGAGATCCCTGAATCTGTAATCGGAATGAGTTTTGTCCCTCTCCTCACAGAGGATAGAGAACACCATGACGGTCTTCTCTTTGGATATTTCGGCCGGGAGGTTGGTATGACAGACGGCAGATATACCTATCATCGGATGCCTGCTTTGAATTCCTCCTGCGACTATCACTTCACAGACTATAATCTGGCCGGTCCGGGAACCGTTAACGAAGCAGAATTCGGTAAGCATCTCAAAAACTGCAAAGGCATATCCCACTTCCGTGTAGAACGACAATCAAGATTTCCCAAAGGCGGGGACGGCCGTCACTTGGTCTATGACTCGGTGACCGATCCTGATCAGAAGAATCCAATAAGTAACAGTGACCTTGAGGGCGAGTTGGTCGAGCACCTCAAAAAACTGCTGAAGCAGGCCGATGCCCCGGACCGCCAGTTTGAGCGGCTCTCACTCTATAATGGAGAAACCATATGAGTATAAGGATCGCAGTTGTAGGTACAGGCAGCGTGGCCCGGAACAGTTATCTGCCGTTTCTGTCAAAACAGCAGGATGTCGTTCTGACGTATTTCTCCCGCACAAGGTCGAAGGCTGAAGAATGTGCCGGGGATTTCGGTGGTCGCGCTTTTGATTCGGTCAAAGAGCTTATAGCTGACGAACCCGACGCGGTACTGGTGCTCACCTTGGAGACACAGAGGTATGAAGTAGTTCGAGATCTACTTCAGGAACGGCCAAAGCGCCTCTTCTTTGAGAAGCCTCTTGTTGCTCAGAACGGACAGGCCAATGTCTGTGAGCACGACTTCTTCAAAGCCAAAGACCTGCTTCAACGATCAAAGGCTGCCGGCACAGAAACAGCCATGGTTTTCAACTATCGTTTCTTCGATCAGACCTTGCGCATGAAAAAAATCATAACGGAGCGCGGTTTCGGCAACCTGATCCATGCGTCTATGTTCGTAAACTATGCCTGCTGGAGCCATTGTATAGACCTGCTGCATCTTTTCGGGGGACAGGCGTCTCAGGTTTCCGCGCTTGCCGGCAGCATCGAGTATGAGAATGCTGTGGATGTGTCCGGCTCCTATTGCCTGGCTAACGGTGCAACCGGCACTATTCTCGGCACCAGCGGGTACAATTTTGCCTTTCCCCTTTATCAGATAGTTCTGAACTTTGAACGAGGCACTTTTCGATTCAATGATCTCGATGGTCCGATGGAGGTCTTCGATAATGACAGCCGGTACCACGAGACCCATGCCCTCATCGGCGACCACTCACGCTGGGATCAGTACAGCGCGTCATTCGAGAAGTCCCTGGCCGCCTATCTGGATTCAATCCGGGGGAATGTACCGCCGCCGGTTCCGGGTGTTGCCGGACTCGAGGAGCTGCAATTTGAGGTTTCATTGCGGCGTTCTATCGAGCAGAAACGTCCCGTAGACGTACAAGTCGAATTCCCGATTGACATATAAGGATATGTACAGATGCGCTTAATGAAGTATGAAGGACAGAGCAACGTTAGCATAATAGAAAAACCCGATCCGGTTCCCGGGCCTTTCGAGGTTGTAATTGAAACTGCGGTTTCTGCGATTTGCGGCAGCGAACTGCATACCTACCGCGGCGAGGAATCGCAGCAAGCGAACAGCGGCCATGAAGCTGTCGGCACCGTCGTAGAAATAGGTGAGGGTGTTTCCGGTATGGAGATTGGCCTGCGTGTTGGTGCAGAGCGGCTCGAGACGGCCAGGTCTTTGGGCGCAAGCGACGTTTTAGACGCGACAGAATGTGATCCGGTAGATCATATTCGCATGCTGACCGACGGCGCCGGTGCGGATGTATGCGTCGAGGCCACAGGCCGCCCGGAAGCCGCCTTGGCATGTTTCAACGCAGTGCGAACCGCCGGTACAGTTGTTTTCAATGGAGAACAAGGGCCGATACCAATCTCGCCAAGTGATCAATTTATTCGACGTGATATTACCGCGGTCGGTTCATGGTTTTACCACTTTTCCGAGATTGACCAAATCCTGGAACTCTGCCGAAATGGATTGCCGATTAACGAGCTTGTTTCACACCGTTATCCATTCACCGAGGCCGGAGCCGCATTTGAGAGATTTTCATCCGGCCGGTCCGCCAAGGTTCTTCTT
>JABGPX010000534.1 GCA_018644745.1 Spirochaetales bacterium | reverse complement strand
ATCCTAATGTAGACGATCTGCTTGATCCAGATGGAGTCCAGTCAATTCTAAATCCGGACTCTGATCTTGATGGAGACGGAGTGTTGTTTTTGAGGATGGCGTAATTGGGAAAACCGGAGTATGGAAGATCGCAGAATTCGGAAAATACAGTTATAGATAGCAAATGTGTCGGATTTAGGATTATATTTACAAAACATGAAGAGAACAAAGATAATAAATCGATAGCAAATCGCTGGAACTAGCTTGGCTATGTCATGGTTTTTACTCATCCAAAAAGCAGCTCAGCGCAACGCAGGATTCTGGGAGAATGACCAGTAATTATAAAAGGTTAATTAAGAAGCACCAACAAGCATTGGAAGCTCAAGCAATTGAAAAGACAAAACTATGGTGGGAAAAATACATGAAGGGGGTGATTCCGTTCAGGGGAGTAGGGATTCCTAAAAATCGGGAGTTACTGATCGATTGGCGGAATAGCAATGGGATTGATAAGTGGTCATTAGAAGAGCAGCTCGAATTGGCACTTGCTTTTATCAAGGAGCCAATAGCTGAAGATAAGCTCGCTGGGATTTTGTTTATCCAAAATTTCCTGCTTTCTAAACTTCCTTGGGAAGTGTTAGTTGAAAAGTACGATGATCTTTATAAAAATGAGTTTATATTTGATTGGAATATCTGTGATTGGTTTTGTGTTCGTGTTTTAGGTGCAACAATCAAAATAAATGGCGAGCAATGCGCAAAAGCTATAGCAAACTGGAAAGATGCTCATTATTTGTGGCAAGCAAGGTCGTCTCTAGTTCCCTTTGTAAATTTAGTTTCAGAGCCATATTACTACCCGTACATCCATGAATCATGTTCCGTTCTCATAGAAAGAGAAGAGCGTTTTTCAAAAACAGCAGTAGGATGGATTTTACGTGAAATATCTAAACACGATGAGCAATTTGCAATTTCTTTCGTTGATAATCACCTTTTGTCATTTTCAAAAGAAAGTCTTGGCAATGCCTTAAAATATTTCGAGAAAGATAAGAAAAATGAGTATCTTCAAGTAATCAGGAAAGCCAAACAAGGCACTGCAAAAGCAGAATAGCTCTCAAGAGGTAACAATGACAAAATCGAAAACACAAGAGAATGATGCCGGCGTTGACAAGTTTCTTGCCAGTATTAAGGATGACCAGCAACGTGCCGATTGCCTAGCTTTGCTCGAGCTGATGAAGGAACAGACCGGGGAATCGGCCGCTATGTGGGGAAAGACAAAAGTCGGCTTTGGTAGTTTTCACTACCGTGGCAAGACGTCTGAGGGAGACTATTTCCATGTCGGTTTTTCTCCCCGCAAACAGGACCTGGTTTTGTATCTGCACTGCGAATTGGAAAAGCAAGCCGACTTGCTGGATAAACTTGGTAAGCATTCGATCGGTAAGTCATGTCTTTATATTAAGAAATACGAAGACGCACACTTGCCAACTCTGAAGAAGCTGATTATGAAGGCGTACAAATCACCAGCTATTGCTGGCGCGATTATTAACTAGCTTCTGTAGAATCTATATGCAGGACAAGTTGGATAACCGCAGTAAGAAAAATTACTATTCATCGAATTCATCACGAATGATGAAGGAATTTAACGCCGTATATAATATTGCACGAAAAGCATTATTAGCGCATTTCATACATGCCGAAATAGACGATCTGGAATCAGCAAGTGAAAGGGTATACATCAATCTTTTCACTACCTTACCGTTTATTGGGGGAAGAAGGAATAGTGAGACTATAAATATAATCATGGGGGCGATAGTTGTTGCCATTATTCTTCCACTTACACAAGAGGATCTGACTGAAAGAAACATCGGCAAAATCATCCACGACTCTTTTGTAGGATACTTTCAATCGAGGCCGAAAATGATTCGAATGTTCCTCGGAAAATTTGCCACCTCGCACTACTTTATAAATCGTATGAGAAAAGGTATTGATGAAAACGCGAAGGCAGAGTATGAAGATAATTTTCAATTGGAGAATATTGATCTGGCGGGTGCGGCTTTTGATTTCGGTTATAATTACACTAAGTGCGCATTATTAAAAATTTTTTCAGACAATGGCGTTGAAGAATATTTAAAATATGTATGTCTCGGTGACTATACATTATTCACTTCAATTGGGGTGGGATTTACCAGAACTCAAACTATTGCACACGGCGCTCCAATATGCGATTTTCGGTTTAAGAGAAAAGGTAAGAATATTGAAGCTTGGCCGCCTGAGTATTTGCCAGAATGGAAAGTCAAGTAGCTTTTATTTTTGTCCGGTATATCCAAGTTAAAGCTGGAGTATTATATGCTGAAAACGCTACTTAACAGCCTTCTGAAAATAGATTATCCAATTATTCAAGCGGGCATGGGACTCTACGGTTCAGGGCAGCTCGCTGCCGCAGTTTCAAATGCCGGGGGCCTTGGGACAGTGAGCGCTATGCTCCGCAGTCTTGATGATACGAAGCGGCAGTTGGAAATTGTCAAGAATACTACATCCCGACCATTCGCTGTCAATTTCGTCGCCGCCGCGGTGGATGAAGAAACGTTTAGTGCAGGTATTGCCGTTAGGCCAAAGTTAATATCGATGGCGATCGCTGATCCAGGGGAGTTCCCAAAACGCGCGCACGATGAAGGTGCTTTATTTATGCACCAAGTAACCACTGTTGCCCAAGCTTTAGAAGCAGCCGAACGAAATGTTGATATAATTATCGCTCAGGGCGCCGAAGCCGGCGGTTATGCCGGAGAAATATCTACATTTCCTCTTCTCCCTCAAGTTGTAACGGCTGTCAAACCTATACCGGTTGTTGCTGCTGGAGGTATATTTGACGGAAGAGGTATTGCGGCCGCATTAATGCTTGGCGCAGTTGGAGTAAACTTGGGTACAAGGTTCCTGGCTTCGGAAGAATCACCGGTCACTCAAAGCTATCGAGAGGTCATTATAGAAGCCTCTTCGATTGATGCAGTAAAAATTCAAAACATCATGGAGGATCCACCCCCAGGCCTTCGCGAACATTACGAAGTGACCCTCCGAGGTATCCGCAAGCCCTTTGCAAACGAGCTAGGTCAAGAGATGGACTATGTAACTGCTGGACAGTCTGCCGGTGGTATCGCAGAAATTTTACCTGCTGCTGAAATATTGCGGCAACTGGCAGAAGGAGCGGTGGCCGCGTTGGCACAGTCTATACTTTAGCAGCTTAAGCGGCCGTTCGCCATGATGGTAGAGACATTAGGAGCAGTGATGCAATGAACCAGATCGACCGACTTGAGACACGAGAACTCTATGCGCCTTCGCATTTCGGGAACACATATGAATCCACGCTACCTGAGGAAATGGCGTTATTGCTGGCCGAAGCAAAGTTCTGGGGGTTTAACCGTTTCAGCGACTGGTTTGACACAATCGACCTCTACAACGTCTACGAGAAACGCCATAGATTGTTCAACATGCCTGAGGCCGTCTGGGCCAGGAAATTCGCCAATTTCGAATGCGCTGCCGAAGCCGGACTGGGACTTGGGCTTGTTGTCACCCCGAACCATGTCTTTTCTGATCAAGTCCAGCCGGAATCCGAAGCTACAAAGGACCAACACATGTTTGGTCAGCTTGTATGCCCGTCGAAACCCGGGGTGACAGAGATGATTCTGGAGGACTACCGGCGGCTCTTTAGCGATTTCGAAGCTCGAGGGCTGCGGCTGGAGAGCATTTCCGGCGGAGCCTATGATTACGGCGGCTGCGCCTGCGATAGTTGCCGACCATGGATTGTTACCTTTGGTAAACTCTTCAAGCAGATTGCGTTGCTGGCGCGGGAGTTCTTCAGCGACCTCCAGGTCGAACTGTGGGGCTGGTGGTGGTCGGACGATGATCATCGTGAGTTCACCGAATGGGCGGATTCCAAAGCTCCCGGGTTCTTTCAGGCCATGTCCTATCACCTGCCCTATGGTGAGACGGATTATGCCGTGCGTCCCATTCCTAAGGGATGCTGTGAGCAAGCCTTTGTCCATATTGCATACGGGGAAAAGAGCAACCGTGATTCATACTGCCATTACGGCGCAAATATCGCCCCCGTCCGTCTCGAGAAAACGATTGGACATTTAATTTCGCGCCGCGCCTCGGGATTTCTAGCGTATTCCGAGGGTGACCACGATGACCTGAATAAGGCCATTGTGGCCGGTCTCGCTTCAGGACAATTTGGTACCGCAGATGCGGTAATCCGTGCATACGCTGAACGTCATTTTGGAACTGATGGCGAAAGCTGGAGTGAGTTGCTTCACGGGATGGGCGATTTTGATGAACTGGATCCGGACCGTTGTCGCCCGCTCTTCGACAGACTGGCGAGGGGATCACGGAAGACTTGGCGTCTGGAGCAGATCGAGGGCCGCCTCAAACTGGCCGAGGCGCACCAGGCCGTCCTGTCAGGGTTGGAGTGGCACAGGTGGAGGAAGGATGCAGCCAGGGCATTTCTCTCTACAAAGGAGTACCTCTACCGACATGTCTGGCGGTTGGGACTTCAACGGCACAGCTTCCGCTTCGAGACAAATCTCCCAGAGTGGTATTCGGAATTTGCCGGAATACGAGGCAAGCAAGCCGAGGGATCGCGCATGAGCCGGCATGCAGAGGCTTGATCCGAGACGTTATCCGGCAGAAGAGTTAATACAAAGAGGAGGTTCACATAATGGTTTTGTCGGCAAGGGCTAAGAAGCTTGTCTCAGATGTCAGCGACGGAAAAACCCCGGGCTTTACAAGGACGAACCTGTTACGAGAAACTGCACGCCATCCTACTTGCCGGAGTTTATTAGAATCGAAGTCGCAAAGCGTGAATGAACTATAGAGGATTGTGGGCCAAATAACGGAACGATGCAACGAAGCGTTTTGCGTCCTGCGTTTATTTGGCCGCTGCCGTCGTAGGCGTCACGCAGCGGACAAACCCGTTCACCCTTTCCAGCGTTTAAGTGACGGGATGCTTCGTGTAAACAGCCATGCTGAGAACCGTGAAGAACCTTGTTCTTTAATTTTTTCTTTGCAGAAGTCCTGCATCTGCTTCGCGTTAAAATCCGGTTGAGTGAAGCTTCCCTCGTCGTAGCAGTAGCTGCAGTACTGAGAATTCGCAGTCCCGTCTTTTTCCAGCCCGCCCCCTTTTGGATCCATTTTCGCGGGCATGCCGCAGCTTTGGCAGAATTTTTCTCTTTCCATAATTAAATCTCCTTTACAATTTCCAATGGTATGTAGATATCAGTTTCGGCCTCCGGGTCATCCGGCCCGCCGTATTTTTCCTTGTCGTAATACTCAAATTCAAACTCATCAAAAACCGGGTGTTTGGTCGAAGGAATCCAAGTCCCGAAAATATACTCATACACGCGCCCGATTTCATTGATGAAGCCCGAATGGGTAAACTTGGCATATCTAGCCGGCGGGATAGTTTTCATCACCAGCTCAATAGGTATCTCTCGTTCTTTCTCCCATTGTACTGCAGGCATAACCAGGTATTTACCTGTTTTACTAAACTGTTTCGTACCAAGTCCAAGGGTGTAGAGCCCTGCTGTATCTCCGAGTATGTCCAGAGTTATTCCGCTGCAGAGATTTTTTTCGATAAATGCTATAACCTGATTGATCTGTTCACGACATTCCACAGTATTATTATAGGCTCATTTGCCTACCTTAGCTTTGCCTCTTTTGCGGTTCCGATAAAAATGTACCTATATATTTTGCATTTTTTGCGATTCTGAAGCGGTTCCTATGCGTTGCGGCGTACTTCACGTCGGTTTGGTCGTTAAAGTCGGTAAAGTGGTGTTCGAAAATCGTGTGTATTCGTTTTGACTCCGGGAACATACTGTTTCGCCGCCGTCGCGAGGGTATCGCGGCGCTCGCATATACTAGAGCCGGAAGGCAGTCTTGAATTGAATTATTCATTGGGGATAATGAAGGTGTAAAGATTACTACATTGTCGCACCGGTGCGACATTTTTACGCTCAATCAGGATATCCTATCGTCCACATGGTGCGAATAATGGGACGGTATAATAAAGGTTTGAAGCATATTTGGTGCCAAATATCGGTGGGTATTTTCGCAAATGCAACAGCGGTGAAATACGAGAACCGCCTTGATAGTTACCTAATCACTCTATTTCCATGTTGAAGTATGATGGAGATGAATAATATGAATGGTAGTTTTACCATAATTGAAACCATAAATACATTAGAAGCTATCTTTGAAAGACACAAGCAGGAAAGAGTCTGTGTGATAGGCACGATATGCGCAGGCAAGACGACGCTGCTCGATCAACTATCTCAATATAACTGTGAAGACCTAGACTCTGTACTCTGGCCAAATCTACCAGAAGAAGAAACTGCGTTTTTAAGTCAGACGCCATGGACAGAAGAGAAGGGGGCTGAAATAGACAGGCTTGTTTATAAGTATGTGAAGGTCAGACCCGGTCACCCTTTATTTACTTCGGTAATAGTTGATTGCGAAGCCGTGGTTTATTTAGATATTTCCGACGACCTGCTTACGGAGCACTGTAAAAAGCGAGGTGAAAATATCGCGGATGCAAAAAACATAAAGGAAGCTATAGAAGGCGATTGGAACAACCATAAAGCCAAAAATGATAAAGTGTTCTATTACGTAATGATTACTGAGTAGAGAATCGGTAGGATCTGCTCGAGACTTACTTTCGAGTACCTCTCGCCGCTTTTTCTGATGAAGCTCACCGAGGACCGCGAGGCAGCACACACCGGCGATTATCAATCCTGATATTGCCTTCTGCGACGCGGGCGTGGCACAATGTATCTCATCATGAACGAACTTGAAAAGAGCCATTTATCCGCCGGTGTCGGCCGGTGTAACATCTCGCCGCCGCTAGGTACGCCTCTCATGGGCTATCCCGACCCATTTCTGCAAAGGAAGGCCGAATCGGTGAGAGACCCGCTGAATGCTACGGCTTTATACTTTGAGCGGGGAAGTTACCGCGTAGCTCTGCTCAGTTTAGATACCACGATTATTGATAATGACCTTATAGAGGCGATTCGCAGAGGCGCCAGCGAACAAACCGGTATATGTGAAGAACACATTGTTATCTGCTCAATTCAAACACATAGCGCCCCGCGCACTCAATTAGTATGGGGTTGGGGAGAGCGTGACGCCGAATTCTGTGAGGGCATCCTCGTGCCCGGAGCTATCGAGGCCATCGTCAAGGCACACCGGAGTCCGGTAGCCGTGCGCATCGGCATAGGGGCAGTAAAGTCTCGGGTCGGAGTTAATCGAAGGGCGGTTCTTCAAGATCACTCTATCGGCCTCGGGCAGCATCTCTGGGGAGCGATCGATCCGACCATGACGGTACTGCGAATAGAGAGCAAAACAGGTACCCTAGCCAACGTAGTTCACTACGGCGCCCATCCCACCGTATTCGACGGAAAGAGCCGTGTAGTGTCCCGCGATTGGCCCGGGATTATGATTGATCGAATGGAATCCCTCACCGGAGGAACTACCCTCTTTGTGAACGGCGCGGTGGGCGACATTGCTCCGAGAACCAACTCGATGAGCGCCGTGGGTGACGGGGAGACCTCGCTGTGGGAAGTCGGAGGACGGGCAGCGATGGATTCGATGGCCGCATGGCGATCGATAAAAGATTTCAGAGATCTTGAGTTGGATGTTTCCACAAAGACCCTAAAGCTGCCGCACCGCCCGCTACCGTCCCGCGAAGAGGCGGCGCAGCGGCTGGATGATTTCGAGCCGGTAAAAAATAAGCCGGGCCGGAATATGGCTGAGTACCGCTACTGGCAAGCGGTGACCGAAGCCTTAAACGAGCCGATTCGTCCATTCAGAGAATATCAGCAGACCGTCGCCGCCCTCGGCCCGGTGGCATTGGTACCGTTCCCCGGCGAACCTTTTGCCGAGACAGTACTGAGGCTGCGCGCCGCCAGCCCTTTTCAGCACACCCTCTGCGCGAGCACTTCCTGCGGTAACCACGGCTATTTCCCTACTCGGGAGTCGTATAACCGAGGCGGCTACGAAGCCTGGATCGGCAAGGCCCTGGGCGCCTATCTTCTCGCCGAGAATATAGACGACGTGTTGTATGACGAGAACTTGAGCATTTTGACCGACTTGCATACGAGAGTGTATTGCTGGGATTGAGGAACGATTGAGTTGGACTGTGTGTCCGTGGCACAGGGTCAATCATCCAGGGGGAGATCTTCTCTCGTCTCCGTCGCAAGCCAAAGCACATTCCCGTTTATATCTTCAAACTTCATCTCATACGCCCAAGTATGGTTCAGAGGTTCCTGCGACACTTTTACGCCTTTCATCTTGTAGGTGTTAAAAAGGGTATCGTCAGGTAATCCGATCCATACCCAAGCTGGGCCATGGCTGCCGGTGTTCTCCGAAAGCATGACAGGGCAGCCACCAATCGAAACTGAGGCCGTCGCACCTCCACGCCAATCGATGGTAAATCCAAGTTTTTCGGAATAAAAACGCAGGCTGCGATCCAGATCCTTTACCGGCAGCACGGGGATGGTGTTTTCGACCTTTGGGCTTTTCATACCTTTCAATGTAAAAGGCCAACAGTCGAAAGGCAATTGAAGATCCATTTTCTTGATAATCAAATTCGCGGCCGCATTTGAATAATACGCACAC
>JABGPX010000320.1 GCA_018644745.1 Spirochaetales bacterium | reverse complement strand
CAGGCACACCCAATTTCATCCTCCCCCTCTCAACTGGAGACCGCTCGGACCCATCGATGTTCTACGCTGCTCCGGTAACCGACGGCGGAAGGATAATAGCGATTCTCGCCCGGCAGGAGGACCCGGCGCTTCACTTCACCCGGCTCTGTCAGCTGGGAAGAATAGGCTCATCAGGCGAAACCTACGCCTTCGATGAGGACGGTGTTTTGCTTTCCTCCAGCAGGTTTGTCGACGCGCTTAGAAGCATCGGGCTGCTCAAGCCAGCCGAAAAGAGTATCCTGAATATTGAAATTCGAGATCCAGGACAAAAGATAGCTGACGGTGTCTCCCCTTCGACCGAGGAAATGCCATTCACCTTGGCCTCCGCGAACGCCATACAAGGCAGCGCGGGGTATAACCTTTCGGGTTACAGAGATTACCGGGGCGTCCGGGTCGTAGGTGCCTGGTTATGGAACGACAAATATGGTTACGGTCTAGCGACCGAGATCGACTATAGAGAAGGATACCGCTCTTATCTCACCGCTCGAAATAACGTTTTTATTCTTCTGGCAATCACCTTTCTTGTGTCCACGGCCGCTATGCTCATGAGTATCATCATCGGCGACCGCGCTACGAAAGGCCTCAAAAAGACAAACGACGCGCTCGAGGAACGAGTGGATAGCCGGACCAAGGAACTCACCGCTGCGAACACGAATCTGGAAAACACCCTTGAGGCGCTGACCCATCCTTTTTATGTCATCGACGCCGAAACCTACGAAATCGTTATTTCCAACAGCGCGGCAAAAAAAGTTTCCGCCGGGGAGGCAATATCCACCTGTTATCGTCTCACCCATAGGAGAGACACGCCGTGCGACTCGGTGGAACACCCCTGCCCGCTCGCAAAAGTAAAGGAATCCGGAAAACCGTACATGGTTGAGCATATCCACTACGATGAAAACAATAGCGAGATATACGCGGAAGTACACGGATATCCCGTTTTTGGCCAGGACGGACAAGTCGTGCAGATGATCGAGTATTCGCTAAACGTAACCGCGAGGAAAAAAGCCGAGATGGCGACCCAAAAAAGCCAGGAACGGCTACAATCGCTCCTGGAGGCGTTTCCAGATGGTATGGTAATAGTCGACGAGAAACACGTGATAACCCAGGTCAACAATCAGACGGAGCTGCTTTTCGGTTTTACTAGAGATGAGCTCATCGGACAGGAGATCGAGATTCTCGTTCCCGAGATGCTGAGAGTGGGCCATGTACCGAAACGGAATGGTTTCCTCATAAACCCGGAGCTCCGTGAAATGGGTGCCAACCTCGAGCTCACCGGTGCCCGGAAAAACGGAAGTGAGTTCCCTGTGGATATCGGTTTGAGCCCTATCGGTACCGAAGACGGGATTGTCGTCGTGGCATCAATCCGAGATGTAACCGTGCGGAAAGAACGGGAAATAGAGCTGGCGGAGGCAAAGGCGACCGCCGAGGCGGCGACCAAGGCAAAGGGCGACTTCCTTGCAAACATGAGCCATGAAATCCGCACACCGATGAACGCAATTATCGGCCTCGACAGCCTGCTAGGTAGAACCGAGATGAATCCCAAGCAGAAGGATTACGTGGAAAAAATCGGCAAGTCAGCGAAGAATCTGCTTGGAATAATCAACGATATTCTCGATTTCTCAAAGATCGAAGCGGGAAAAATGGATATCGAGACAACGAATTTCAGCCTCAACGATGTCTTGGAAAATCTCTCTAGCATGATCGGAGATAAAGCAAGTGATAAGGAAATCGAGCTTATTTTCAACCAGAACATGGATGTTCCCCCAAATCTCGCCGGTGATCCGTTGCGCCTTGGGCAAATCCTCCTCAACCTTGCCAACAACGCTATCAAATTTACGGAGAAAGGCGAGATCGAGGTGTCGACTAAGCTGGTAAGTAAAGATGAGAAAGAGACCATGCTGAGGTTCGAGGTCAGGGATACGGGTATCGGCCTTACGCCTGAGCAGCGGGGAAAACTCTTTCAGTCGTTTTCCCAGGCGGATACATCAACCTCCCGCAAGTACGGCGGCACCGGTCTTGGTTTGACAATCAGCAAGCGTCTTTCTGAAATGATGGGAGGTGAGATAGGAGTAGATAGTATATATGGGGAAGGAAGCACATTTTACTTCACCGCTAAATTCGGAATCGGCGAAGCCAAAATAAAACAGATAGCGCCCGAGGATCTAAAGGGCTTGAGAGTTCTCGTTGTAGATGACAACGAAACCGCCAGGGATGTATTGAGTGCCTATCTCAGAGATTTTGCTTTTAGCGTAAACACCGTGGCGACGGGGGAATTGGCGATACGCGAGTTGACGCAGGCAAAAGCAGCAGAGGGCATAGATTATGATCTGGTGCTCATGGATTACCAGATGCCGGGTATGAATGGGATAGAAACATCAAAGAGGATACGTAAAAGCCTGGAGAATATCGAAACTCCAAAAATTATCATGGTAACAAGCTTCGGAAGAGAAGATATCATGAGGCAGGCCGATAAAGTTGGGCTTGACGGCTTTCTTATAAAACCTGTTAGCCCCTCGATGATGTTTGACACAATCATGGAAACTTTTGGTAAGGGCGCCGGAATCATGGACAAGAGGGATAAAAAGTTTGATAAAAAGCCTGAAGGGTTCGAGAAAATCGTGGGTGCAAAGCTCCTCCTGGCCGAAGACAACGAGATCAACCAGCAGGTGGCAGTTGAATCCCTCGAGCAGGAAGGATTCACGGTGGACGTCGCCAACAACGGGCAGGAAGTATTGGACATGCTGAAGAAAGGATACGATCTGATCCTCATGGACCTGCAGATGCCGGTGATGGACGGATACGAAGCGACCCGTGTTATCCGGCGCGAAGAGATCCACAAAGGTATTCCAATTGTCGCAATGACCGCCGATGCGATGACAGGCGTGCGGGAACGGGTGATTGAGACAGGGATGAACGACTATGTTACCAAGCCTTTCGATCCAGCTGAGCTTTGGACGGCGCTTGTTAAATGGATAGAGCCGGGCGAAAGAGTGCGTCCTGAAGCAAGCGTTCCTAACCGGGGACCTGCGGAAACGGGTGTCGAAATTCCAGAAATCGAGGGATTAAATATACCCACTGGTCTTACAAGGGTCGGAGGTAACCGCAGATTATATCGCGACCTCCTTGTGAAATTCATCCGAGACTTCGCCCGCTCAACCGCGGAAATAAAAAAACATCTTGCTGAAGATGATCTCGCAACTGCTGAGCGGATAGCTCACACAGTAAAAGGTGCCTCTGGTAATCTGGGAGCCGATGATCTGCAGCAGAAAGCGACCACCCTCGATGCAGCATTGAAAAAAGAAAAACTCGCGGAAGATGATACAATTATTGAAGAATACGAGGAAACACTGAAGGCTCTTGTTACGGCTATCGAAGATGCTGATCTTAAATCTGATGAAGAAGCTGTACAATCAACCGAAGGCAAAATCTCAGAAGAAGATCTCAGCAGACTCCTCTCCGACCTTTCAGCCAGCCTAAAAAAACGTCAACCCAAAAATTGCGCACCAATAATTGATGAGCTCATGAAATTCGAACTCGCCGAGGATGTTAAAGCCGGGATAATAGAAATAGCCACTCAAATAAAAAGATATAAATTCAAAGAGGCTCAAGCAGTATTTGATGACCTGCAGAGTTCTCGCTAAGAAAATTCTTTTCTATAAAAGGAAAATCCGCTTATGGACGGCCAAAACCCGGAGAAACCATTAATTCTTGCGGTTGATGACACGGAAACGAATCTCGACATACTTGTTGATTTGCTCAGTGGAGATAATGACATAAGCGTGGCCGTCGACGGCCCTTCCGCGCTTGAGTTTGTTGAGGAAAGAAACCCTGATCTGATTCTTCTGGATATCATGATGCCGGGGATGGATGGATATGAAGTTTGTCGAGAACTCAAAAACCGGAAGGAATTTTCTGATATCCCGGTAATCTTTCTTTCCGCTAAAAATCAGCCGGAAGATATCGCAAAAGGTTTCGAAACCGGAGCTGTCGATTATATTCCTAAGCCGTTTAACGCCGTTGAATTGCTTGCCAGAGTGAGAACGCAGCTCCAGATAAAGGCAAATCGCGATCTTATAGCTCAGAATGTGTCGGAGAAGAAAGAGATGCTCCACGTGCTCTGTCACGACCTGGCTAATCCGTTTTCCAGCATGCTCAGCGTAATGACTCGCGTTCGCGAAGAGCCCGATACCTTTGGTGAGTATGCGGATCTGCTGTATGCCAGCGTAGTTAACGGCCTTGAAATGATAGATCTGGTTAAAACGATGCAGTTGGCTGAGGAAAATTCCTTTGCCTTGTCGCTTATCAATTTGTCTGACGCAGTGGCCAATTCAATCGCAATTCTGAGGAATCAATTTGATGAGAAGGAAATTACCAGAAAGGTCTCGATACCAGATAAACTGATGGTGGCGGCTGAACGGACATCCCTGGTGAACTCGGTTATTAATAACGCCCTTACAAACGCGATAAAATTTTCATCCCATGGTTCGAATGTTGAGATAGCAAGTAAGATCCAAGGAAACAGGATTGAATTATGTATTCGCGACTTCGGCATCGGTATGAGCGAGCAATTGGTAGGTGACCTCTTTAATGTCTCCAAATTATCCGTTCGCACCGGCACCGCCGGAGAGAAAGGTACCGGTTTCGGTATGCCTTTGATAAAAAAGTTCATGTTGGCATTCAGAGGTGATATCAGGGTCGAATCGCGGGATATTGAATCTTTTCCTACGGACCATGGAACGACAATAATTCTCTCTTTTACAGCGGAGGTTTAGTGCTTGGGCGAATACGGAACCTACTAAGTTCGGTTATTAAAATACAGGCAGACGAAATAGCAATAACTCTGCTGATGTTTACATATATGCTCACGACAGTGGGAGCATTCATTATTGGGCGTATCACGCGCTCGGTACTCATTCTCGAAATTTCCAATTTTGAATCCTCACTGCCGTACATGTATATCGGCATCGCTATCACTGTATCAGCAATCATGTTTGCCTATTCAAAATTTGAAAGGATACTCAGAAGAGATCAAACCAATTCACTCACTTTGGCCGCTTTGATTCTAATTACTCTGCTTTGCCGGTTGATGCTGCAAATTGCCGGGCCCTGGTTTTACCTGGTTTTTTTCATATGGATCGAAGTATTTGGAACCTTCTTAGTTGTCCAGTTCTGGAGCTTGGCCAACGAAATTTTTCACTCCCGCCAGGCAAAGCGTCTCTTCCCGATTTTCGGCAGCGGCGGTCTGTTGGCCGGGATTATCGCTGGGTTCGGCGCGAACGGTGCGGCAAAGGCAATTGGCACTGAGAATCTTTTATTCGTCATTATCGGGCTCCTGGTGATAGCTCTGGCCACGCTAAAGCTCATCGCTGTAAATGAGATTGTAAAGCTTGAGTCCAGCCATCGGCAACCGGCTGTTCGTTATCCGGATAAAGCCGCACCACTTAATAAAACGAAGAAATCAATTTTCGCGTCCAAACATTTGAAAATCGTCGCCGTGATAGTTGTTCTCACCTATCTAGTCTCCACTATTGTTGATTATCAGTTTCACGTTGTTGTCCATAGATTTATCGACACCAAAATAAACCGCGGAATCTTTTTTGGTGTGTTCTATGGAGTTACAAATATTTTAGCAATACTGCTGCAGTTGTTCGGCACAGGGGTAATACTTGAAAAATACGGTGTGTTGATAGCTCTGCTGCTGCTTCCTCTTACCATGCTGTTTGGTTCAACTCTGATGATGTTCATACCCGTGCTTTGGATCGGTACACTTACGAAAGGATCCGAGCAGGTCATGCGCTATACGGTAAATGATGCGACTATGCAGATGCTTTATCTGCCGGTACCCGCCGGTGATAGAGGAAGAGCAAAGGCATTCATCGACGGCGTGCTCAAGCCGCTTTCTATTGGAATCGGCGGATTGATTCTGGCTCTGCTGACCGGCATTGTCGGAGGAAATGGCGGGGCCGATGTAAACATTCGGCTCTTCAGCATCATCGCGTTTGTCCTGCTTTTGGTTTGGCTGCTTCTACTATTTCGACTCAAGAAAGAATATGTTCTTTCCCTTATAACCAATCTAAAAAAAAGGCGTCTTGATTTTTCAGATACCAGCCTTAGTTTCTCAGACAGCGCTGCTTCCAATGTACTTAAGGAGACCTTGTTGTCAAAGAACCGAAGCCACGTGCTGCATGCTATTGAACTTCTCAAGTTCCTTGATAAGATAGATCCTGATCTACATCAACCGCTCTTATCTTTACTCAATCATACCGATCCGGCTGTGCGCGCGGCGGCGTTGCAGTTTATCTCTTCTGAAAAGGTACATTTCCCTAATCAAAAAAGTTTTGAGAGATTTTTGGCCGACGAAGATGAGTATGTTCGATCACTGGCCATCCGGGCATACTGTTCAAAAGGTAGGGAGAACTCAATTACCCGGATCGAACCATTTTTAAGAGATAATAATCCCGTTGTGAAGTCGGCGGCCATCTCTGCGCTTATTAGATTCGGCGGTCTCGACGGCATGCTGATGTGCGCTGAGGATCTCAAGAAGATGCTGGACTCAGCTGATTCCGTTCAGCGCGAGCGCGGCGCTTGGATTCTGGGGAATATTGGAGTTCAGACTTTTTACCTTCCTCTGATACCATTACTGGCTGATTCGGATGAAAAAGTGAAATCCGCTGCGCTGGCTGCAGCCGGCAAACTGCTTGCTCCCCCGCTCGTACCCGCATTAGTAGATTTACTTGGTAATCTGCGATCCGCTCCTGAGGCAACAAAAACATTGATCCTGTTTGGAAACGGAATTGAACAGATATTACTCGCGGCAATGGGCGATTACCGCCTGCCTTCGAAGGTGCGGAGCGGCTTGCCGAAGGTTTTATCGCGAATCGGCGGCAAAAACAGCATAAGGACCCTTGAACGATATATTGATCATCCTACTGTTAGCATTCGCGAACAGGCCACGCAGGCACTGAGTTATATGATAACTCTTCAGCCGGGCATAGAATTGGACAAAACGAGAATATTAAACTGCATACGTGAAGAGGCCGACTTGTTCCGGCATTATGCAGCTATAGAGTCCGAAATTTTCGGCAATTACGACAAAAGGCTGCTGCTTGTCGAGGCCGTCGCCGTCAGAAGAAGAAGAGTATTCCAGAGAATCTTTGGCCTTCTTGAATTGATCTATCCCGGCGGTGTTCTCGACAATGTTCTTGAAAATCTCGAGAGCAAAAAGCCGTTAACTAGAGCTAATGCCGCGGAATTGCTGGACAATGTACTAACTCCGGAAGAGCGGGAGCTTGTCCTGCCCCTCGCAGAATACCGTTTACCAAAGAAACCGAGTAAAAGCGCAGGTATCTCTTATTTATCCGAGTCAGAACGGGTCGCGAAATTGATGAGAAATGCGGATATCTGGATTCGTATATGTGCACTTCAATTCGCCGGTGCAAAAAAAGTAGGCGAACTGCTGAAAGAAATAAAAACCTGCACTCAGGACCCTGAAGGGCAGGTTCGGCAAACCGCACTCTGGGCATTACGTCAGGTTGGGACTGACGAGGAGATTGCTTCAGTTTCGGCGGAATTGGCCGGAGACAGAGAAGAAATGGTTGCAGCCTATGCTCGGAATGTGCTGCAGGAGGCTGCACAATGATACCAATGGTAGAAAAAATACTCTTTCTAAAAGGAGTTGAGCTTTTTGAACGCATTCCGGCAGAGGAACTGTCTCTTATCTCTTCGATTACAGAGGAAGTATATCTGTCACCAGAGGAACCAGTCTTCCTGGAAGGTGATGATGGTGACGCACTTTATCTGGTTGTCGACGGAACGGTAAGGGTACATAGTGGAGACCGGGTAATTGGGGAAATGGGCGAAGGAGAGTGCTTTGGTGAAATGGCTATCCTCGACACAGAACCAAGAAGCGCGTCGGTTACCACTCAGAACGATGTAGTGCTTCTGCAGATATCCCGCGAAGATTTTAGTGAATTGTTATATGAAAAGCCCGAGATATCTCGTGGCGTGATACTTGTACTAACGCAGCGAATCAGGGAGATAAACCGGAAAAAAAGAAAACCAGCTAAGAAAGCCGGCACGAAGTGATATCCACAAGTACTTACCTCTATATTGGGATTTTTCAGCCAGGATGCTCGAAGCCCATGCACCGATAATTCTACCTGCGTATGCCGCATCTTCGGCCCGTGAAAACAAATGATCCGCCTCCCGCAAAGAAACGAAACTTTTCGGATGCTTTATAGTTTTAAAAATGCGCTCTGCATTTTCAATACCCACTATATTATCCACGGGTGAGTGAAGAACCATCACATCTGACTTGAGTTCTGCAAGCCACTGCTCAGGCGGATGGTCGCGAATGTCTTCAAGGAAAGAACGCTGAATGGTAAATGGACGGCCGCCTATCGACACCATCGCCTGCCCTTCTTCCTCGATACTCTTTACTTCGCCGGTGAAAAGTCCTTCGACGTGCGCAGGATCAGCCGGCGCGCCGATGGTTGCTACGGCGCGCACATCCCGCAGTTCCTTTGAGCAGGTAAAGCAATGGGCCGGCACGGCGTAGCCAAAAGTCTCCCGGCCATTCGGCTCATCTATACGG
>JABGPX010000431.1 GCA_018644745.1 Spirochaetales bacterium | reverse complement strand
CATTCTTTTCCGTTATTGTTACCGCGGTAAGTGCTTATCTTCTTTCCAGCGAGGTACTTCGACGGAGCATATCGCAGCGGAATCTACAGATAGCAAGGCGTGCGTCTGAGGAGATAAACTCCTATCTCGATGATTCATTCAACTTCCTAAACTCTCTGGCCGAAATAATGCTGCCGATAAAAGACGTCCGGGTGGCGGATATTATACTCGAGAATACCGTCAGCACATACGGAAAATTCAGCAGTATACATCTGCTCGCCGATGACTTATCGATACAGGCGTCGAGTGAGCTGGTTAATTCGCGAGCATCGATAGACTATCGGCTGCTTGATGATGCGACGGCGCCCGGGGTGATAATTGTCTCAGACGTATCTCTTACCGCCGACGGACTTCCGTATCTTACTATGATCGCTCCAATTCTATCGGCGGACCGTCGAGATTTGATGGTGTATGCGAATCTTCAATTACGGGATATATGGGATCTGGTCGACGATATTTCTTTTGGCGCCAGCGGGCAGGCATTTCTGGTTTCCGCGCAGAATATTCTTATTGCTCATCCGGATAAGACAAGGGTTTTGTCGAAAGAGCAGGATGGTCTAATGGCCTCGATGTTCGATGCCGAGTTTACGGCAGGCACATATTTCATCGCCCGGGATGAGGACGGCACACGGTATCTCGCGGCAATGGATGATATCGCGATCCTTGATTGGAAACTGGTAATTGTTCAGCTTCTGAATGAAGCATTTGTTCCTATCCAGACATTTCTCTTGTATTCAGGACTAATTGCCGTAGTGGCGATAGTTTCTGCATTGATCGGCGGCCTGCTGCTTGTACGCACGTACTCGAAGCCTTTGAGCCGCCTTATGGTAGGAACCGCGTTGATCGGTGAAGGGAATCTGCGGCACAGGATACAGATAGAGACGGATGATGAGTTTGGGAAACTGTCTCATTCGTTTAACAGCATGGTAATGGATCTGGAATCATGGTCTGAGAAGCTTGCGGTTTCAGAAAGAAAATACCGTCTTCTTACGGAGAACGCCAACGACATTATTTTTTCCCTCGATGACGATGGGAAGGTTATCTACTGCAACCAGCAGGCGGTGCACGTCACCGGCTTCACTGTTGAAGAGCTGTCCGGCAGAGACATAACGACCTTTCTTAGTCCAGAAAGTCGGGGGCTGCTTTCCATGATAGAACCGGGCCGAGAAAGTGATTCCGAGATAGAGGCGGTTTTCATTACGAAGTCCGGTAACTCGATATCTCTGGAAACTAAGCTTGTCAGAGCCCCCGCAGATGAAAATACGACAGTTTTCTATGGCGTTGCTCGAGATATTACCGAAAGGAAAAAGGCCGGGGAACAGCTGCAGGCCTATCAGCAAGAGCTGCGGTCGCTCGGATCCCAGCTTATTCTTGCCGAAGCGAGAGAACGGAAGAAAATCGCCTCTCTGATTCATGATCGTATCGGCCAGGCATTATCTATTTCTAGAATTAAGCTTGGAATTCTCAATTCTATTGCCACTCCCGGCGAAGAGACTAAAATAATCGGCGAGATAATTCCTGTAATCGAGGAGATAATCCAGGACACCCGCTCGCTGATTTTTACGATCAGTTCTCCTTTGTTATACGATCTCGGATTGGGCGCGGCCCTCGAGAAGCTGGTTGAGCAGTTTGATCAGGAGCATCCTATTGAATTCGGCTACAGCGGTCCTGAAACCGCTGCAGATGTGGATACGGATATCGCTCTCCTGCTTTTTGATGCGGTGAAGGAATTGCTGGTAAATGCGGTAAAACACTCTATGGCAACTTCCGTATACGTACTATTATCAATTGTGCCCGACTTGGTGGCTATTTCGGTACGGGATAACGGGAAAGGTTTCGACGTCTTATCCGGAAGAAACGGGAGCAAAACAAAAAGCGGTTATGGCTTGTTCAGTATCCGTGAGAGGCTTGATAACCTTTCAGGCAGCTGTACGATTATTTCCGGCGCAGCCGAGGGATCGGAGATCGTACTCAGGGTACCGATGGTAAGGCAGGATACAGATTGAATATTCGAATAATTCTCGCGGATGATCACAGCATGTTTCGAGGCGGATTGAAAGCCTTGGTAGAGAAGGAATCCGGGCTGGAGGTTATCGCTGAGGCGTCTACCGGCATGGAAGCGATTCAGCTTGTGCAGGAGCATAGTCCTGAGATGGTCGTGATGGATGTGGCGATGCCGATATTGAATGGGATTGAGGCGACCCGCCGACTTGTCGCGGAGAATCCGGGTCTGAAGATTATCGCGTTGTCGATGCATTCCGATCGAAGATTTGTTATTGAAATGCTTAGAGCCGGCGCGAAAGGCTTTGTTCTGAAACATTCAGCCTTCGAGGAGCTTGTTATAGCTATTGGCAAAGTTTCCAAAGGTAATACTTACTTGAGTTCCGGAATTGTCGATGTGGTAGTAAACGATTATGTGCGGAATCTCGCCGGGACCGATTCTCCGGCCTATAATCAGCTGACAAACCGCGAGCGGCAGGTCCTGAAGTTATTAGCTGAGGGTAAATCGGTAAAAGAAATAGGGTTTGTACTCAACGTGAGCGGGAAAACCGTGGAAACTCACAGGATAAATCTGAAAGAAAAACTCGGGATAGAGAGTCTGGCGGAGTTAACCAAGTTCGCGATTCGCGAGGGAATTACAACTCTCGATTCGTAAAGTGTCACTCAAGAGCACCCTGATCGCTTTGCAACCAGGCACGCGCTTTGTCTTCCTCCCAGAAAATTTCAAAAATAACGGATACTAAATCGCAATAAGCACTGATCATGCGTCCTATTCCATAGTGTACGGGCTTATTGACGACCATACAGGTTTTTTTTACACCTCGTGCCTTCATTTCCTTCAGCAAAGCAGCTATTAGCCTGGCTTCCGCGGAGTCGAAGTGAAAAACTTGAACCTGATCTTTTATGAGTATGCTGATGTTTTGGCCTTCGGCAAGGTTGTCTTTGATTGCGATAAGTGATTCTGAAACCTCACCGGCAGCAAAAGTTCCTGACCAAAGAATTTCTACGATGTTGTCCCGTATTTCGACAGACGTCGGCATTATCGCTCCCCCTCAGTATCACTATTACTCCCGCGTCAGTTGAGCGGCAATCAGTAAAATCCTGATATTACCGGGAGTATTTCCCGAGTTTTTTAGGATTCGGTAGGAAAAAAATGCTATCACATATAGGATCAGATATGGAAAACATCAATTATCTGGATACCGATGGTAAAACCACAACGTACCTCAATTCCTTAAAAGCCCGAGGCATTAATGTAATTGGCCTCGATACAGAGGGTGAGTTCAATCTTCATCATTACGGTGAGCATCTATGTCTCGTGCAGATCTACGACGGCAAAGAGTTTGCAGTTATAGATTCTCTAAAAGTTAGTAAAGGGATCCTTGGTCAACTTTTTGAAAATCCGAGAATCTTGAAGATAATGTATGATGGGTCCGGAGATAGGACGCTCATCTTCCGCAAGTACGGCCTGAATCTTAATGCTATCCTGGACCTCCTTCCAGCGGCTGTCCTTTTGGATTACCCAAAGAGGGACTTAAGTTCTGTTATTGATACCGCGCTCGGGAAGAGTGAGAGCGGGAAATCGAGTTTTCAGCGATATGATTGGATGCGAAGGCCCATCGATAGCAGGGCGATTGGGTACGCCATCGACGACGTGAGATACCTCTTTGAGCTGAAAGAAGCGCTCCTCGCGGCGGTTATTGAACAGGGGCTTCTCGATGCTTTCATACTGAGAAACATTGAGCTGCAGATTAGACCTGTCGATCCAAAACCCCTACCGGGTATTTTCAAGAAGGAGACCTACCGCAGATTAAATGCCGAAGGGAAAGCACGATTTGCAGAACTGCACAGCATTCGGGATGGCTTTGCAAAGGATATGGACTTGCCTCCTAACAGCGTTGTGCCTAACGGTGATCTTTTTGATCTCTCCGGGAACACGAAGGGAGTCTCCGGTATCCGATTTTCAAAAAATATAAGCTCAGACCTTCGAGAGCAGATTTGCAGGCAGATGTCGGAAATTCTATAGGAGCCCTTTACACGATGTCTCGAGTCGGGTCAATGCTTCATCGATATCCTGCTCCGAGTGGCTGAAGTTGACATAGAGTACGGAGTAGATAGAAAGGCCATTCTTGAAGCAGGCTCGGAAGAGACGGTCTATGATATCTGTCGGTGCCCCCGATCCGGGTACCAGTGCGGGGCAGGGCGGAAAGCCTTCTGCCGAAATAGGAATATGATTCTGTGCCGCTATTTCGTTGAAGCCTTTTCTCAATCTTGTACCGACCTTCCAGAGATGATCGATAACATTTAACTCCTTGTAGGTAGTTACCGATGCCTTCACCGCGGCTAGAGACAGGGTTTCTCCCCCGTATGTTGATGAAACAATAGCATCCTGCAGCCTTTCCATTATCTCTCGCTTGCCGCAGTAAGCGGAAACCGGCATGCCGTTGGCAATTCCCTTCGCGAATACTGCAAGATCGGGTGTTGCTGAGAAGTATTCCTGAGCCCCGCCCATGGCTATTCGGAAACCGGTCACAATTTCATCAAAGATGAGAACAGCGTCGTGCTGGTCGGCAATCGATCTCAGCACAGGATAAAAATCGGTTCCCGCCTGCATAGCGGCGTAGTCGGCTGCAACGACAATAGCGGCAACCTTGTTTCTATATTGGTTGAATGCTTTCTCTATGGCCGAAGGATCATTCCACGGTACAGCATGATGAAGCCCTCCTATTTCCGGAGGAATCCCCGGCGGAAACTCAACAGCTTTGGTACCCGGCAGCACACTGGAGTTGGAAGCGAGAGAATTAATCCAACCGTTATATCCAATTTGCAGCACATGGCTCCGGTTTGTATGGTGGCGTGCCAGGCGAATACAGGCAGCTAGAGCCTCTCCGCCGGTTTTGAGGAAACGAACCTGCTCGGCACAGGGAATTACATCTATGAGCATTTCCGCGGCTTCGCACTCAACCGGATGGGGGTGACCGAAAAGAATGCCAGAATCCAGCTGCTCCTTGATAGCCTCGTCTATGGCCGGATAGCGATACCCTAGGGTAATTGGTCCGAGGGCGTTTCGAAAATCAATGAACTCGCGTCCCCTATCGTCCCATACCCGGCATCCGTCTCCGTGGACAATAACTTCCGGCTCATCCGGTAGCAGATGAGGTGCCTTCGAACAGGTGCTCGATCCCCAGGGCATTACCGATTTCAGCCGGTCAGTCCACCCGTTCATCTGCTCAGTTTTCATGGCACCTCCAAAAAATCTAGATGAAGTTTGCGACAATACCTGAAGGCTGTATGGGCAAATTGGCATTGTAAAGGTGAGATGTGTCACCAAGAGCGATACACCGCGGCACTGCATGGGTCTCGGTTCGTTCATCGAAGAGAATCGTAGTTACTGAGCTCGGAGCAATAAACATGCCTGACCATACAAGGGGCAGCGGCAGATCCAGTAGGTGGGCGATCCATGTTAGTCCGAAGCCGCCGTGGCAGAATACAGCGATCTGATCGTTGTTTCTTGCGGTAATGCGATACGCCCCGTCTTCACGGGAATAACCGAGAGATGTTATGAACTCGTCGGAGTTGTTCTTAATATAGTTGTAAACACCCGGAAATGACGGATCATCAAAGGGTGGGCGGGCCTGCCAGTTCTCGGATGTAGGCAATGGCCGGCGCCTAATAATTTCACCATCAGTATTCCAGGCTGCCTCATGTCCGCCGTCTTTCCTGGGTACGCTGAATTCGCCAATTTCCTGTACCCAATCTAGGACGGTGTGCTCCATTCCCAGTAGATCCGCCGTGTATTTCATGGTGTGCCGTGCACGGCCTAGGGGTGATACAAATATACGATCAAGCCCCTGGCGCTGCATCCGGTCAGCTAGAGCTTTGGCTTCGAGGTGTCCTGCTTTGGTTATTGTTTTATTCGCGTAATCCGGGTCGGCATGGCGAATGATGTAGATTCTCATATTAGGGCATCTCTATTTACTACTACTTTGACCTGCAGCACATACGAAAAACCCCGATTTTATAAAGGAAACCATTCTGTCGGCAAAATAAAATGTGGGTTTTTCGATGTGCCCATTAGATGTTTTATATTCCGGCGGGTTGCAATAGTCAACAGCAATTCGAAATCTAACCTGGAACAATCGAATTGCTCAGGATCAATCTTCCATGAGAGAAAGAGCATCGATGATACTCAGATTCGTATGATAGCCGGGATCAATATCCGGGCATGCTGGTATAACATCAATAATATTTCCCTCTGATGAGCGAGATTGATACCAAAACCGCGGGTAGTCGGGGCTGAGATACCGGCGGGTTAAAACGTTGTGACAATTTGCGAAAATCGTGAGACATAACTTGGCGATTTCGGAAGACTTTGAGAGATGGTATATTTCCATAGCGGCACGCATGGTCTCGGGAAGACTCCACCATGGCATATTTGAGTCGATCGGTTCGCGGGACAACAGATCGATCGACTTTATGATGCCTTCTGAATCCCTGCGATACCCGTTTTCATAATTTCTAAAGAGAATTCCCGGAAGCCTGGCCTCAATCGCGGGGGTACCGGGAGCAGTTGCTTTTGGCTGTTCTTGGTGATGAAGGGCTCTGAGAAATTTGCCGGTTAGACCCACAAACTCTATTGAATGCCCCGGATCGGAGGTCAGCCGGCCGTTTTCAAAAAACGGCAAATTGTTCCCGTCGACGGTTTCCCACATATCGTTCGGAAACATCGGAGAATCCGCTTTCTCAGAGGCGACATGAAAGTCCAATATTCTCGTGATAATTCTAAAACCCGATGATACGCACCAGGGATCTGCATCTTGCTCAGCGACGAGTCCGAGCGCGCCGAGAAAGATCATAAACGGACCGTGATCACGCTTCGAAGACGGATCACCAGTCGGTCTGCTTCCGGTTTTCGGATTGTATTGACCATTCTGGAAATTAAAATCCCACAGGCCCGCTTCGATTGAGACAAGGTATTCTTTTGCTTTCCGGATTCCGGCTGCCGATTTTAGGAAGTGAGCAGCCGCATACATACCCTTTGCGCAGAAAATATCGGCAAATGTATAGATTTCCGAGGCTGGACGAAGGCCGTCAGCGAACGCAGGAACTCCATTCGAGCCCATCAGAAAGTAAACGTGCCCGTCATTCTTCTCGCGAAGATCCGATAGACATCGGTACAGGCGGTTTATTGCTTCATGCAGCCTATCCAGCAGGTTTTGTTTCCCGGAGAAATCAAGCTCAGGTCGGCTCATCCACCTGGCATGAGTAACAAGCGATTCCAGCCCTCGGCCTTGTATCCAGCCGTACACGGCGTCGGGTCCGCGAAATTGATCGGACTGAGCAAAGTTGCGTTTTTTTATAACATCGTATTTTGTATCGAGATACGGGTACTCGGGCGAAGACTCATATCGATCGAGCAGCCAGGAAATAAGACTCGGGAACCATTCCTGGTAAAACGGAATTACCTTGCGTACGTCTTCCAGGTTAGGCTCTGCCGGAATAATGGGGACTGTTGTAATCATCGTTCACTTCCAAATCCTGAGATTATAGTGGTTACGACCCTTGCCGTACTCACTTTCCCGCACGGGAACCCGAGTCTTGTCGGTTTCGAGCTTTCATCAATTGTCTCCGGAACTGCCCGGAGGTTTTGATCATTCATGGTCACAGATATATCCAAGCTTCTGAGTTCATTACCTCTTCCGTCGGAGATCTGCAGTTTGCCGTCGGAATATTGTTCCCAGGATGCGTAGGTAATCAACGCCGTCTCGAAGCTTTCCAGCTCAGAAAATTCTACCTGATCGATTATTACTATCCGCTGCTGCCCGGTGCGGGTATATATAAATGTGCGGCTGAGTTTCTTCAAAGTTGGTACCTGGTATGCTCGCGATAGATCCAATTCCAAACTGTCGACATCAGCGGAGAAATTCGCTTTTACAATACTTGCTTCTGACTCCGCGCCGGGGCATTGAAGGGTGCCGGCGACCAGAGGGACCGGATGGCCGTATGAATTGAGAAGCCCGCTATCGTATCGATCGGGTCCGAATGTTCGCACTGTATATACTTCTTTTCCCGGATCCGCCAGCAGTTCTACGCCGTTTATCAATACTGAATAAGTTCCCAGGTCGTTATGGTTATGGTTCACTCCGTTGTTTCCGCCGATGAATGTGGCAGCTATTTGGATTTTGCTCTCCGCCGCCGGACGGCAAATCAAGAACTGGGCGTCCTCGAACCATTCCCGAGCAGCTTTTTTTTCTGATCCGGAATAGGCTTTATCCGAATCAACCTGAGCGAAAAGAGGCAAAGAGAGCATCAGCGAGAATGGATACATAACATCTTTCATCCAATCGATTCGGCGCTCGGTTTTTCGGCTTTTCCTTTCGGGATCGATCCTATTATTCATCCAGTGAACCAGCCATTGGGCCGGAGCGACATCCCTGCTGCAGTCAGCAAAAGTCGGATATACCCCGTCCAGAATCTCCATGCGTTCGCCAAACCGGCTTGTGCGCTGTGCAGTCGGATTCTTTAACCAATCAATTCCGCCGCGGGTCACTTGGCAAACCAGTTCGCAGGCAAGCAGGTAATGGCTGAAGCCG
>JABGPX010000489.1 GCA_018644745.1 Spirochaetales bacterium | reverse complement strand
GTTTTCAATCTTGATTTTGAGGTGACGACCGTCGCCAACAAGCAACTCGAACACTCGCAGGAATTTATCATAGACCGAAGCTCGGATCAACCGGTTCTTTACCGGGAATACAGCCTCGAGCCGGGTGAACGATATTCTATCGTAGAGGATCTAACCCGGTATATTGTGGTCGCAAAGCCCGGTATCTATAAAGTGAGAAGTAACTATCACCCGGAATTGAGCGTCGATTCCATGGCAACTGCAATTTTATCTAATTCTCTCACCCTTTCGGTTCAGCCCGGGTCAGCAGAAGTCGATCCTGCCATCGTGATAGATCGGGACACCGGAAAAGCGCTGCAGCAGCTTGTAATTCCGCCGGATGAAGTTATTTCATACATGCTCTCTGCACGTCAGAAATCGAACTGGGAAAAGTTTTTTCTCTATATCGATATTGAAGGACTTTATCTTCAGGATAGAGGCAGAGAGGAGAGCTATAATCGCCAATTCTCCGACGTAGAAAGGCGTAGCGCCTTGAGTGCGTATCGCACCTCCCTCATGCAAGAGACGACTGAGGAAGGATTTCTGCTTGTTCCCTCGGAATTTGAAATCCAGAAAACAAGTTACACAAGCGACGAAGCGTCTGTTCTCGTTATCGAAAAATTCGCATATACTGATTTTACCGAGGTAAAGCAATATACCTATTATCTGAGGCGTATGGACAGGATATGGACAATGTATAGCTATGAACTGAAAAACCTAAGGACCGAATAAGCTACATGAAAATACTTCTCGTCGCGGAAAAAGACAGTACACGAGAAAGCCTCCTACACCATCTTCGGCCAAGGGGTTTTGATCTCATCCACTATCGCCATCCCATAAAAGCGATGGATAATATCGATGAAATAGAGCCAGAAGTAGTATTTTTCAGCGCAGAAGATTTCCCGAGACATTGGAAGCCCTTTATCAAACTTTTCAGGGAAACACTCAGTAAAGAACGCAGTACCTTTGTCCTTCTCAAAGGAGACATTTTTTCATTTGAAGAGGCTGCAAAAGCAAAACACCTTGAGGTGAGCGGCATAATACGGGAAAACCTGGCGGATAGAAAAGAATATAGTCGTCTCGAAGAACTGCTCTCACGCTACAGTTCCCTTAAGGAAGTAAGAAGTGAGCTACGTTATATTCCCGTCGATTATGACAATATAGAATTTATTCTCACCCACCCCCAATCCCGGGGAATTGTTACAGGTACCTTATTTGATCTTTCCGCCACCGGTGCTGCTTTTAATCCGGACAACCCTGAATTAACTGAAAGTATTCCAATCGGTACTACCATACAGCATTGCTCTTTGAAAATTAATGAGACATACCTCACTTTTGCTTCAAAAATTGTCCGGAACTCCGACACAATCGGGCTCAAATTTGTCGCTCTAGAAGATCAGCAAATAGCCGCGATATCAGGCTTTATTGATAAAAAAGCAGAAAGAGAATTACAAAATGTCCTCCACGCTGATTCGAACGAGAATCAGGCATCTATTTAATCGATCTGTCTGATTTATAACATCTCCTAATCCAATTTATTGCCGTATTTACAATTTATTGCTTCTTTTCTCTGGCGTTGGCTAAGTCACGGATTTATACTAAATAGTATATCCGGCATTGAGGGGTGATGTATGAGTATCAAGCAATATCTAGAAACAAGTCCGATTCACGATTTAACAATATATAAATCCCATATCAATCTAGAGAAGGAAGCGGTTGCCTTTACAGGCGCGCCGCGAAAACATCCATATGATGAAGAAAAGCTGCTTCTTATTCTCGACCCCTTTAGCTCAAACACCATGTTTTATGAGTTCAATATTGAAAACATACTGCACGTAGACGATATGCCGAATGTAACTACCGAAGGGGGAACTACCGTAAATATTGTAAAAATCTGGATTAAGCGGGGAGCGCTCGGGATGCGTTATGAACCGTTTGAAGTAAGCACGCCGCTTCGGTATTTCCGGGACAGCGAGACCCTACAACGAGCAGTTTCCAAGAGTTATTAGTTTGCATGAAGCTGTTCTCAGTAACCGACAAAAGTATCCGATGTCTCCTTTGCCCCCATAATTGCGTAATTCCGGAGGGAGGATTCGGCCTTTGCCGGGTACGAACAAATGTCGGAAATAACCTATCCCTGCCGTACTCCGGCCTCCTCTCGGGTACTTCTATCGATCCGATTGAGAAAAAGCCGCTGTACCATTATCACCCTGGCAAATCAATATTCTCGGTTGGATTTTACGGCTGCAACTTCTCCTGCCCCTTCTGCCAGAATTTCCGAATTTCTCAGCAGGTGATAGATGGCTTAGAAAAAGTATCTCCGCATCAGCTTGTAGATCAGGCGGTTAGTCGGAATTCTTTTGCGGTTGCATATACCTACTCGGAACCTCTGGTTCATTATGAATACGTAATTGATTCATCCAAACTTGCCTCAGAGAAAGGCCTGAAAAACGTGCTTGTAACAAATGGTTATATCAACAAAAAACCCGCTTCAATTCTCCTGGATTCAATCGACGCCGTAAATGTTGATCTAAAATCATTTCGGGATGACTTCTACAAAGATGAGTTAGATGGGACGTTACGCCCGGTGCTCGATTTCATAAAGATGGCATCTGAAAAGGCGCATCTCGAAGTGACCACTCTGGTAATTCCAGAGAAGAATGACAGCGATTCTGAAATACGCCGTATTGCGGGTTTTCTCGCTGAAATAAATCCCGCGATACCGCTTCATCTTTCATGCTATTACCCCACGTACAAATACGACGCAAAGGCCACGCCGGTTGCCTCTGTGCTGCATCTGGCCGAGATTGCCAGGGAAATGCTGCAATATGTTTATCCGGGGAATGTGGGAGCGGAGGCTGCACATACCCGTTGCCCCGATTGCGGACATCTCGTCGTAGAACGAAGAGGATATCTTACCCGGGTAGTGGGATTAGACAAGGGCAGGTGCGGTAACTGCGGTATATCAATTCCAATTATGGGGAGTTAATACTCACCGCACATTCTTTTTCTACTTTTGATTCTTGACAGAACCTCCCGTTTCAGGTATTTTTTGCGGGCGTCTAACGCATTCCTCTGTAGCTCAGTTGGTAGAGCGGGTGGCTGTTAACCACTAGGTCCGCGGTTCGAGTCCGTGCGGAGGAGCAAAAAAAATGCCGTTTCAGCCTTGTGCTGAGACGGCATTTTTTATCCCCTGTCGCAGACTCGAAGCGAGCGAGCGGCGCGACCGGCCAGGGAGCGCAAAGCCGACACGACGTCGGCTTTAGCGAGCGAAAGGGGCCCGGAAGCCGAAGACAGGATGTCTGAGGCTGGAGGGCGAGTCCGTGCGGAGGAGCAAAGAAAAATGCCGTTTCAGCTTCATGCTGAGATGGCATTTTTTCTGCCTGCCCCAGACTCGACAAGAGCTATTTTGGTTTTTGCACAAACAGGCTTGAGACACGCTTTTATGAGCCACCACGTCCAAGACCCGTTGCTTGCCGTTCATGATCAGAATGATACCAAATGATGTTTTAGCGCGATGCTTGGACAGCTTCATCACGCTTGCGATTTAGAGAACTGCTAAGATCGCCAAGCAGTTCATCAAAGAGCGCTTTTACCGGAACAATTTCTTTTATCCTATATGAGTTCTTGCCGCTGAAGATGAGCCCGTTATCCACATCGCCTAAATACGAATTTAGCAAAGCAAGGGCAATACAATATTTCGCGGTGTCTACTTTGCACGCCGTAAGACAGCGGTAGGGACATTTGATCTTTTTATCGCCCTTCTGTTCGAGATCGGTGAGGAATTTATTTTCTATGGCCCGGCCCGGCAAGCCCACCGGGCTTTTTATTATCACGATATCCTCTTCCTTTGCATCCAGATACGCCTGCTTAAACTCCATCGATGCGTCACATTCGTCGGTACATACAAAGCGGGTTGCCATCTGGACACCCGATGCGCCGAGATCAAGCATCCGAGCTATATCATTCCCGTCGTATATTCCACCGGCCGCGATAATCGGGATCTTTCTCCCGTATTTATCTTCATATGGTTTCAAGACCGCCAATAGTTCAGGAAGCAATTTCTCCAAGGCAAAATCCTCGACGTTATCAAGCTGTTCCACTGAAAAACCAAGATGCCCGCCGGCAAGTGGTCCCTCTAAGATGAGCCCATCTGGAATAATGTTGTATCGCTTATCCCATGTGCGAATAATAAGATTAGCAACACGCGCCGAACTCACGATTGGGACCAGGTTTACAGTTCTGTCTTGTACAAGGTCAGGTAATTTCACCGGAATCCCGGCTCCAAAAACAATTACTTTAATTCCTTCTTCTGCGGAAGCTCTTATAAGATCATCTGCGTTGCTGAGAACGCCCATGATATTCACCGCCAAAATCCCGTCGGTCATTGATTGGGCTTTCCTGATTTCAGTTACCAGAGCATCACGAGACTCCTGACTGTAATCGCGCTTAGAGTTCTCAATATCTCCCAGGCCTATACTGGAAATGGTTCCGATTCCGCCCTGGTCGGCCACCGATGACGCAAGGGATGAAAGAGATATTCGTACCCCCATTCCGCCTTGAACGATCGGCGTTTCGGCGGTGACAGATCCGATAGTGAGTTTTGGTATGTTCATTTTTTTTCCTTATATTTCTTCAACAAAAGGCTGACGTTTCCGCCGCCAAATCCAAATGAATTGCTCAGAGCAGCCTCGATATCCACAGAAATAGCACCGTCCGAAACATAATCGAGGGGACAGTCAGGATCAGGATCCGAGTAATTGATAGTAGGCGGGATTCTTCCGCTATATATACTCATGGCGGTCGCGACACATTCAACAGAGCCCGCAGCGGCCATTAGATGACCTATCATCGACTTAATCGAGCTTATTTTCAAGCTTCCTGCGTGATCGCCAAAGATCCTCGTAATTGCCGCGCTTTCGCATTTATCGTTAAGCACCGTTGATGTGCCGTGAGCGTTTATGTAGTTTACGTTCTCCGGCATCATTCCCGCATCCTCAAGCGCCCGGCTCATCGAAGCCGCCATGCCGCGTCCGTCGGGCTCAGGCGCGGTAAAGTGAAATGCATCGGATGTATTGCCATATCCGGCAATTTCAGCGTATATCTCGGCGCCCCGCTGCTGAGCGCGGGACAATTCTTCCAATACGACAATTCCCGCACCTTCTCCCATTACAAAGCCGTCCCGATTCTTATCGAAAGGCCTGCTGGCGTTTTTCGGGTCTTTGCTCTGAGACATAGATCTGGTTGCGCAAAATCCTCCGTACGCCAGAGGAGATATACATGCTTCGGCACTTCCCGCCACCATTGCATCCGCGTCTCCCCGCTGAATGATACGATATGCATCTCCGATAGCGTTGGCTCCCGTTGAGCAAGCTACTGACAAAGCGGACATGGGGCCTTGAAAACCAAAACGGATGGAAACCATTGATGCGGCCATATTAACAAGCAGCATCGACACAAAGAACGGATGAAGGCTTCCCGGTCCTCGACCTGATAAAGCAACGTGCCCGTCTTCTATTGTTTTGGATCCGCCGATTCCGGAACCGATGATTACGCCGATTCTCGTTAAATCAATACCGGCGGGAACCAATCCTGAGGCTTGCACCGCCATATCCGCCGCTGCAACAGCAAATTGAGTAAAAGGATCCATTCGTTTAGCTGTTTTGCTTTCTATCCAACGAGTAGGATCGAAGTTCTGAACCTCGGCTGCAAGATTAGATCTGTAATCCGCGGCGTCGAAATGAGATACAAGCCCTACTCCATTGCGACCCTCAACGAGACCCTTCCAAAAATCGGCAACGCCTATTCCAACCGGGGTGACTGCTCCCATACCCGTGATCACTACCCTGCGTTCTTCCATACAGAGAAATCCCCCAAAAAGTGAAGCATATGCTAATTTTGGAGATCTTTTCGAAGAAATTGAAGAGAAACCGGCAATATTACTTTTTTATTACATTTCCACTCAGATAATTGCAGTTTTCAGTTTCAAGAGTTGAGATAGCGCTAAAGTTTCTGTTGTGCGAGTATAATCAGTGCTTGCTGGGCTTCACGGCGGTACCTGGATATTCCACCACGGGTCATGTATTATCCATCCGAACGGAAGTAAAGAGGAGTTTATAATGGCTGATCAATTTCCACGCACGACAGTAGGCGGAGTTTCGCTTTCAAGAATGATCATGGGAACCAACTGGATTCTCGGGTTTAGCCATACAAGTCCTGCTGCAGATAGTTTGATTCGAGGCCGAAACGGCAATCGCGAGGCGGTGGCCGATATCGTAACCACATTCCTTGAATTGGGAGTGGATACCCTCATGGGATTGTTTCTCGGAAATGAAGCTCTGCTTGACGGTATCAAACTTGCCGAAGACCGTACCGGAAAAAAAGTAATAAGAATTGATACACCGATCCTCAACATGGATGATAACGATAAAGCTCGCCGCGAAGCCGAGTCGAATATATCCGAAAGCGCTAAAAACGGCGCCACTTTCTGCTTTCCTCATCATTCATCAACAGAGCAGTTAGTAAATAAAAACCTGAGGCAAATCCCTCGTCTCCCCGACTATCTATCAATGATTCGTGCAAAAGGTATGATTCCCGGCCTCTCTGCTCATATGCCCGAGTTGATCGTTTACTCTGATCAAAATGAATATGATGTGGAAACATATATCCAGCTTTTTAACTGTGCCGGATTTTTGATGCAGGTTGAGATCGAGTATATCCATCAGGTTATTTGGAACGCAAAAAAACCAGTAATGACAATCAAGCCAATGGCGGCTGGAAGGGTTTCTCCATTCGTTGGATTGACATTTTCATTTTCCACTATCCGCACCAAGGACATGGTTACGGTCGGGTGTTTGACCCCCCAGGAGGTCGCGGAGGATGTGGAAATTGGCCTTGCGGCTATCGAGCGGCGCCCGCCCGAACTCGAAGGTAGAGCCAGTCCGAAAAAAACGATGATTATGAAATAGCGGGAAACTAATATGGAGACATCATGAGCCATAAAGATGCTGATAATTATGCGGCGAAGCACATAGGTACCGTTCCTACGGACCCCAGGATTTCCAATGCAATTCAAGCCCGAGGCGCCGATGGAAGAATTTCATGTAAACATGCCCATGAGATTGCTGATAAGTTCAATATCCCTCCCGCAGAGGTCGGCAGAACCATCGATCTCCTCGATACTCGAATTAATGAGTGCCAGCTCGGCCTTTTCGGTCACAATAAAGACAAGAGAAATATCGTTGCTCCCGCTCAAACGGTATCCGCTGTCCTGCGGGAAAAGATAGCAGAAAAACAGGAAGGACATAGGATTTCCTGTATTTCCCTCTGGGATATCGCAGAGGATTTAGCCATCTCAAAAATGGAGATGACCGCCGCGTGTGAGACTCTACACCTGAAAATTTGTTGCTGCCAGCTAGGCGCGTTCGATTAATCGTATAGCTTCACCCAAATCATTGCGGTAAAAAGAATAATTCCTCATCTATTGGCTGCCTTTACGCTCATATCCTCAATTTATTGCCTTTCTCAACCGAAAATAAACATAAGGCTAGGTATGCCCCGGAGGACGGAATGAGAAAGTTCATAATAATATTCATGCTTTGCATTTTAATACCTTTTATGGCCGGCGCGCAGACTATGCCGGCGCTTACAGAAATAGATTTTTCCAATGCGGAGATAACTCAAAGCGGGCCGCAAAGCTTTTATATCAGGAATGTAGTTCTGCCGGATCAGACCGTGTCGATTACTATTTCTCTTAATGCTGAAGACTATTGGGAGATAACCGAAGTTATCCCGGAAAAAAATAATGCAATTCCCCTCGATGTAGTGCTGGATTTTTCCACCGTTGAAGCAATCGATGAGGACAGCATTGAAATCGATTGGATTATATATAACGGCGGCGTACTCAGCGGGGTTCTCTCCCTTGCCGCGGATGGAATATCAGTTTCAGAGATGTTTTCAGAAAGTGGCTCATTTTCAGATCCCACTCTGGATTTCCCTGAAGCGCTCAACGATTTATTAGAAGGCAGAGATACAAGTGCTCTCGAAGGAAAAATTGCCGAGGTAAGAACTAAATATGAAGCCAAGTTGGCGGCGCTCCAGAATCAATATGACAGCCTATCCACGGAACGCGACGGCCTGACTACAAAAACCGGTACTCTACAGGCCCAAATTGACAGCTTAAAGACTGATAACAGCGGCCTTGTTACCAAGAATGCCGCTCTCCAAACCCAGGTGGATAGTCTGAAAAGTGACAACAGCTCGTTGCAGAAACAGATTGATAAACTAAAGGATGATGTCAACTCTCTAGCCGGCGGCACATCATCTGCGGCCATCGTACTTGATGGCAATATTTCAATACCGGAGGAGTTAGCAGAGGCATATATTGATAAGCTGGCAACTCTTCAAAGCGAAATTACATCACTCCAAACACAAATAGCTCAAACGGAAACGGCGCTTGATATCTATGCTACTCTGGCGGATATCGAGTTCACAAACTTCGCAAAAGCTATAAGTAGTCTCGATTCAAAACTCGAAACCGGCTCATCTCCTGCCGAGATAGACTTGGCGGATCTTGAAACCTCTATAAACCAGCTAAAGACAAAAATAGACAGCTATAGCGCCACCGG
>JABGPX010000822.1 GCA_018644745.1 Spirochaetales bacterium | reverse complement strand
ATATCATCGGACTTGTTGTGCCCGGAGTCATATCATACCCCTTTTTCTCATACATCATAAATTACATCGAGGATTGTATTGTCGACGCCGGTTACAACATGATACTTGGCATTGACAAGGATGACCCGACAAGAGAAGAGAAATTTATTGATAATATGATAAGCATGAATGTCGGTGGCATCATATTTTCCAGAGTTTCCGATAAAAGCAAGGCTCTATATATTTTAGAAAAAACAGACATTCCGATAGTGATTCTCGATAGAATTCTAGTAAACGAAGATATTCCTAATGTCGTAGTAGATAATCTCGAGGCTGGCAAACTCGCGGCAGAGCACCTGTACAACCTGGGTCATAGATCCGTCGGGTGCATCACAGGACCAATGGAGATATCGTTGAGCAGGGACAGACTTCGCGGATTTAAAGACTATTATGCTGAAAATGGCGTAACGATACCTGACAATCATATTTTAGAAGGTGATTTTAAATTCGAATCAGGTATCAATGCGGCGGGGCACTTTCAAAGGCAAGATGTGCCGTGTACAGCGATATGGGCACAGAACGATTATATGGCATTGGGAATCATGAGAGGATTATACAATGAAGGGATCAGAATCCCTGATGACATTTCTCTTATTGGAATGGACGATATTGATGTGGGTGCAATGACGGGGCCGTCCCTAACGACCTTGCGTCAGCCGCTGCAATTAATGTGCGAGGAAGCCGTTGAGCTGATCCTCTTGGAGAAAGAAAAAGGGCAGGAAAACCTTGAGCAAAAACAGATTATTCTCGAGCCGGAACTGGTGGTGAGAGAATCAACCAGGAAGTTATAAATACGAAAAAGAGTCTTGCACCCCACAAAATTTGGAGTGGTGAGCCGCCTTTGGGGGCCAACCTCATCAAAGTATCGGTCCGGGATGGAATTCCGGAAATCTATAGGAGAAGCATATGAGTTCAGCAAACATCGCAACGAGCGCACTAGAGCAAGGAGAAGGCATTCTCAGGTTAACTCCGGTCTGGGTACCTCGATCGTTCTGCGTACCCGGGCGGAGGATCAAGCTGCATCCGGATGACTACTATGCTTTAGGAGCGAATCGTGGCGGTATAGACGAGCGGTGGTTTTCCTCGACAACACCAGCAGCAAACGGGCCGTTGACCGGGGAGCATGAGGGGTTGAGCTCAATTGTTTTCGGCGACGGTTCGCGGATCGAAAAGATTCTCCTACGGGACGCGGTGAGCGATTTGAAAGATAGCATAATCGGGGAACGGCTCTGGAAAGAATACGGCGCATGGCCCATTTACTCAAAGTTCTTCGACAACAAGGGAGCCCTTCCGCACCACATCCATCATCGTCAAGAGCACGCTGGTTTAACGGGACAGACCGGGAAACCGGAAGCCTACTTCTTCCCTCCTCAAGTCAACAATTACGGCGGAGATTTCCCATTTATGTTCTTCGGCTTAACGCCCGGCACGACAAAAGAACAAGTCCGCAGGTGTCTCGAGG
>JABGPX010000001.1 GCA_018644745.1 Spirochaetales bacterium | reverse complement strand
CAAGAGATATGTTCGAGTATCGGCGGAATAGGCGCCATCCCGCCGGGCCTATAGGCAGACACGGTTCCTCGATAGATCTCAAGACTGATAAAGAGCAAGTCCAAAAGGTTCAAATGTCCTGAAATCATTTACGTTAGCGGTAGCCAGCTCGGTATTTGAGGTGATTGAAGCAGCAGCAATCATGGCATCAACTCTTAAATGACGTAGCCGGCCAGTTTTATTATATAATCGACCAGCTTCCTGGGCCTGTTCTGAATCGAGTGAAAATATCCTGCCTTGAAGCAGGTCGGTAACAATCAAGATTGCTTCTTCATTTACCGGACCACAAGCAAACTCATACCAGCAAACGGCTGAAGTACATAATTGCTCATCTCTGTACCACCCCTTTATTTGCGCCGTTTCCTCGGAGTCTTCTAATAGGACATTAATCAGATAATTCGTATCAAGGAGGATCATTTTTTCCTACCCCAATCTGCCCGTCCTTCAGCTACTTCAATCAAATATTCTGCAGCCGTTGTTTTCTCAAATCCCGGCTTTTTGTGCCACTCTTCGAGTTGCTGTATGGGGTCAATTGCGGTTTGTTTAAATTCCTGCTCAGCTTTTTCTAGAGCTCTGCGCACGACCTCGGCTTGCGAGATATGTAAAACCTTTGCCAAGTATCGTAATCTTTTAATTGAGATATCATCCAATGAAAAAGTAGTTCTGTTCTTCATGATAGACATACCATAACGATACACCATCACGCCAAATTCATCAAGAGGTTTTCAAGATAACGTCGCGTTGGATCGACGCCTCTCGGTATGAATAGAAGAAAGCCGCAAAAAATTAGATTATAATAACTTTTAAAGGGGGAACAACACATGAAAAACCAAATCTGTCGCGACCTCGCGGTGCACTACCGGATCGCTTGCAGTCTGATTAAAAAAGTAGCAGAGGCCTTTTCCAGCAGCCAGTGGGTGTCGGGATTATCCGCTTTTGAGACACCGGTAAACGTGGCGTTTCATACAGTCGATTGCCTCGACTTCTATTTTCGGGGATATTCCCACGGTAAATATATCTTCGGGCACAGATTCGGAGGAGGCTGGTGGGAATTGGCCGACGAGAATAAGCCGTCGATCGGTGATCTTATAACCTATCTCGACGAAATCGATACGAGAATTGCCGCTTTTTTTGCGTCAAAAGACGATGCTCATTTATATGAGAAATACAACGACGACCATTCCAATATGAGCTGGTATCTCTATGCTCTCAGGCACACGCTACATCACCAGGGCGGATTGAACGCTCTGGCTGCTTTTCATAAGATCGACGTTGAAGGATGGGATGAATAAGCTTTTTCGATCCCGCAACCGGCCGGCGTCGCGACGGAGACGGGTGAGGTATCGCCGTGTCCGACAAACCTGGTCTCGATTCACAAATCAATACGTGAGACGGATGTGATCGTCAGCGTTAATGCAGGAAACCACGCTGAAGCAGGCATCGTGCTTCGCTTTAAGGATCTC
>JABGPX010000527.1 GCA_018644745.1 Spirochaetales bacterium | reverse complement strand
CGGCCGTTGCCAAGCGGCAGGGCCTCTTCCCAGAATTTTGCAGGTTTTTGATACTTAAGAATTTTCATCGTTTTCTCCTATTGGTATTCTACAAACTGCCGCCAAGCTCAGCACAAATTTTCACAGATTCGCCGCTTTCCACGGCTAAATCTACTCGGCCTTCGATTACCGGGATTTCTCTGCTTTCCTCGGGACCGTACAGAGTTATCCTGGAAACAAATACCTTTTCCGCTCCTATCCAATCCGGCGGAAGCGTCCAGGTTTTACTTTCATATCCATCCTTGCTGAAAGCAATCAAGGTTTTCTCTGCACACCAGTACGCAGGAATGCAGATATCAGTGCCATCCACTATCTTTTGAGAACCTTTAACACCAGTCTCGTTGTTCTTGTAATACCACGGAAGCACCTTCAGATAGAACTGCTCCGAGAGACCATCTAAATTTTCAGGATCGGCGGTAATTTCCCGCTCTGCTTTCATTTCGGTGGTGCAGTAGAGCTTATCCGGCAGATCTTCGATCTCATCGCCCTGATGCCAGGTCCAAGGCTGGAGTCCGACAAAACGATCATCCCGCAGACCGTAGACCCATTCCGAGGTCACGTCGATCCCACGGTCTCTCCAATAGCGGTAGATTTTGCGCTGGGTGGCGGCCTCCTGCTCTCTACTGTATCCAAGATACGGACTGATAATTCCCTGTTTGTCCGCGGGCCGTGCGCCGAGAAAGGCGTCGATATGGATCGTTTTACTGTCTTGAAGCTCAGGCAGCATCTTTAACAGATCATCTATTCTTTTTTGCGCCAGACCGTGCTTCCATTCCTGGGTGTAGCTCATCTGGTAGGAGACTGCTCCTCCCCATTCTTTGCCGGGAATAACCTTTCCATGTATATCCTTTGCGATGATATCTTTTTCGACGTAGAGATCCCATAAAGGGCTATCGGGATACGCATCGATCATGTTTATGTGAAGGCTTACCCGAGTATTGTATTTCTTTGCTTCGCGCATAAGCCAGCGAAGGCTATCTTCGGCGGTGTCATCTTCTGCGCGTTTGAGATGCCGGTTGGCTTTCGCCCATGACGGATACTTTGAGTCATGGCCTTCATACTGCCAGCCCGTCAGATAGATAACCTGAGGGATTCCGCAGGTCATGTTATAAATTTTCCTGATTACTTCCAGGGTCTGCTCAAATGTCAGGTAAACTTCCTTCATTTCGCCGCTGCCGTCTTTTATGCAGTTCATCACTTTGTAAACCAGAGTTTGATGATACGGCAGCAGCCAGGGGCGTTCGGGCTTACCGGTTATTGTCCAGTCATAGTATTCACCTGATGGTTCATCATTCAGCATCCATGCTCTCCTGTTTATATAATTAAGCGCCGCAGATCTGCCGGGACCGCCGCGGCTCCGTGCGGGTAAGTTCAAAGAGCAGCTCCCTCAACATTTCGTTAACCACGGCTTGGAAATCCGGATCGGCGGCAAGGTTGGTCATCTCTTGAGGGTCATCCTTTCTATCAAACAGCAACAGTTCGTTGGTAGGAGCGTAGTACACCAGCTTGTACTCATTCGTAACAAGACTTCGATACTCGAGAATATCAAAAGCCTTGGTCAGATCCGAGCTATACTCAATCAGCGCATTCTTCCGCGCGGGCTTTGCATCGCTCAGAAGTACGGGAGTAAGAACTTCTCCCGGCAGGGCCGGCGCAACCGGCTGATTGCTTTCACGCCACTCCTCAGTCATGAGGCTGTCCTCGGGCTGTTCAACGCCTGCCAAATCGAGAACCGTTGGGACCAGGTCAAGCATGCTGACAACATCGTCCACAACCCTGCCTTTTTCTTCAGACCAAGGCACTTTTACGACAAAAGGAATATGCGCGTGTGCATCGTAGGGATATACCCCTTTATAAAAAAGCCCATGCTCTCCAAGCTGATCGCCATGATCTGAAATGTACATAACCACGGTATTCTCCGCGATTTTCTCCGCTTCCAGCGAATCAAGGACGCGGCCGACCTGCTCATCGACGTGAGAGATCATGCCGTAGGTCTGCCGCATGCATGCTTTTACATATTCGGGATCCTGCAGCTCCGTACCGACTCCGATAGCGTTCATGGTTTTCGAGCGGTTATTCGGGCTCAATTCGGTAGTATTCCGGGGAAGCTCGATATCAACATCGGTGTATTCATCACTCCACTTTTTTACCGCGGCAAAAGGCTCATGGGGATCCGGGAAGGAACACCAAAGAAAGAAGGGCTGATCTCCAAGGCTTTGATCTTTGATGAAGTCAATTGATCGGTCTGCTATCCAGTTGTTGTAATGAAGTTCCGGCGCGATCGACAGAGGTTTCGGCTCACCATGTCTACAGGCGTACCCGCCAAAAGCTCCGGGATGATACTCATTGAGCCAGGTGACATAATCGCCGCTGATATAATCCACATGTCCGTGGGCAGAGTCTTGAGTTTGAAAACCGTAATAGTTGTCCGGCGATTTAGTAATAAGCCCCTTGTTCCAGAATATCCGCCGCTCAGGATTCTGCTCCAGTGTTTCCTCCTTGGTGATGTCCACACCCCGCGGATTACCCCAGGTTTTAAGATGCAATTTCCCCGATGAATGGGTGCGGTAGCCTGCATCGGCGAGCAGGCCGGGCAGCGTCGGAATATCCTCAGGTAATGAAACCCCATTTGAACGTACCCCCGATGTTCGATTGGTAAGGCCTGTAACCATGGTTGCTCTCGCAGGCATGCACACGGGGCTCGAGCTATAGCAGCTGCGAAAAAGCGTACCCTCATTCGCGATGCGATCGATATTTGGGGTTCTCAATATGGGGTGTCCCATACAGCTCAAATGATCAGACCGCTGTTCATCGGTGCAAAAAATCAGGAAATTGGGCTTCATTACCGGCATCCTCCCAAGGCAAATATCAAAAATTCCCGCGAAAAGTAGATATTTTACCCGGATCAACTCCCGGACTCTGAGTCCGGAACTCATCACGATACGGTATCTCACCGCCCACATTTACCGTAAATCCCCATTGAGCCAGCGCTTCTTCCCCGGTTGGAAAGCCATCTCCGATCTGGTTGAGCTGCGATTGGAGCTCCTCTTCTAACTCAGCTCGGAGATCCGCCATCTCGCTCTTATTGATCAGATTCTTCATCTGGTAGGGATCTTCTTGATTATCATAGAGAAGCCAGGGGCCGTCGGAATCTCTTACGTATGTGTATCTTGAAGTGCGTATACCCCGGTAAGCTTTGAAATCCGTTGCTCCAAAGGGGGCAACTGACATAAACAGCGCCGCCTTCTCCCCGGCATCGCTCGCCGGGTCGGATATCAAGCCTGACAGATCCTCGCCCTCGATGGTATCAGGAATAGGAATACCCGCAAGAGAAAGAAGAGTCGGTAAAATATCAGGGGTGTTGAGAGGAGTCCGCACCCCCCTGCTCTCCCCGGTCAGAGCAGGATATCGAAACAGGAAGGGAACACGGATGGACTCATCCCAGGGCACCTGCTTTCTCCACGGGCGTTTGCCCTGTGAACCAAACATATCGCCATGATCGGAGGTAAAGATAAATATGGTATTTTCAGCAGCGCCTGACTCTTCCAATGTTTGATACAATTCACCAACGCAGCGGTCGATAGCGGTACAATGGGCGTAGTACCCCTGCAGTTCTTCCCGTGCCTTCTCTTTCATATCTTCGGAAACGTTTGGCCGCAGTTCAATTTCATTCGACGGATATAAGGCTTGCAGTTCTTCCGGCGCATTGTTATGAGGGAAATGAGGACCGCCGTACCCGACAAACAGAAAGAAAGGCTTTTCACCGTCGGCATGCTCACGAATATAGTTCCGGGCATCCTCCGTCTGGGGGTAAGCGTCATAGCCGTCCCAGGTCAGCCTGGTATCATCATCTCCGGCGTAATAGTACGAGTTGTTGTAATCGTGGGTGCATTCGAGGACCTTCCAGTAGTCAAAGCCCTGGCGGCGCTCTTTCGGTATATAACTATGTCGGCCGTGTCCGTCGAGATGCCACTTTCCAATGTATCCGGTATCATATCCGGACTCTTTGAATATCTCTGCCATACACAGTTCTTCTTTAGGCAGGTAGAGGTCGTTCATGAACATTCCCGTCGTAGTCGGGTAGCGTCCTGTCAAAAGCGAAGCGCGATGGGGAGTGCATACAGGGGAAACCGAGACAGCGTTTTTAAAACTGATACATCGAGATGCCAGCTCATCTATACAAGGCGTTTTCACATTGGGATCGCCGGTATAACCAAAAGCCTGGCCCCGCCATTGATCGGCAAGCACATATACGATGTTTGGTTTCATAAAATCTCCCTCTCTTTCATCCGTTCTGCGAGCAGTAGAAAAACACTCGATGTCCAGGTGTATGCCGGACATCGTAAAGGCTGCCCGGTAACCGCATTGAAATTTTCCGCAAAACCACTATTACCGCACATCCTGCAGAATTTCTCCGATATCTCATCGGCAAGCACATCGAAGCCTGACGAATCCAATCCAACAACCGCAAGATAGGTCGATGGTGCCCAGATTGGCCCCGTCCAGTATCCATCTTCCTGATACAGGGGACTATCGACCCGCTCGGTTGCAAGTCCCCATTCGGTAAGATGCCCCTTAATACCTTTCTTTAAGGCAGCAAGCATTTCTTCCGGAAGGCGCCTCCCAAGAATGATGGGAAGCCACGGGATAAGGCTCTGAGATTCTACAACGGTTCCCTCAGTGCCGACACGCGCAACAAAGTGATCTTCATTCCAGAGCTCTTCTACCAAACTAGTCTGAAGCCGATCCGCCCTATGTTTCCAGTTGACGGCTTCATCCTTCTTTCCCAGATTAAATGCAATCTCGGAAAGACAATCCATTTGCACAATAAGAAGAGATGAAAGGTCCGGCGCAACCAGCGGTACGCCTTCATTGAACATGGTGCTGTTATCCCAACCAATGTCATTGCCGTGAAGATAGTGAGGCAGATGGTGGCCGTCCAAAACCCGATGGGTCATCCACCAATCAGCCTGACGGCTGAGAGAATCATACATAACTGTCATAGATTCCACAGATAAAGAACCGGGCAGGCGCCGGAGCATCTCTTTGAATGCCAGGCCATGCACCGGAGGTTTTGAAAAATTATAGGTGATTTTCAAATCATTTATACTGTCAGGATAACAGCCGAATTCATCCTGGTGATCGACCATCGTGAGCATTTGATCCAGCGCCAGATTTGGATGCCCCTTCGCGAGAGCCATGGCGTTAAAGCAGTGGTCCCAGCTCCAAATTTGGTTCATCCATCTTTTGGACATAAGAATTGAAGTGCGTTTTACCAACCCACAGGGCTCAACTGCTGTGCACCAATCCACATACGTCGCAAGTTCCCGGGCCCCACCGTCCTGAGGACGTACGGGCGGCATAACCGATAGAAAATCACAAAACGATTTCCTTGCCGATGTTAGACACTCGTCAAAACTCGAACGTTCGGGCCGCACCCATGTGCTGCCGAACTCATCGATAGCGAGTTCCCAGCGGCCGTTTTCATCAGGAATAATCTCCGCGATAACCGGAAATACCGGCTGCGTCGGAACCATCCTGTGGAGAACCGAACCGCCGCGAAGCACCTCGACTTGATAACGTCGGCTAAACGGCACGTTGAAGGTAAACAGATTCGGCCCGCAGCTATGGACCAGATTTCTTCTGCCCATTTGAAGCCCTAGTCCTTCACCTCTCAGACGAAGGGTTTTTGTGCTCTCAAAACAAATCTCCACCTTCCCGTGGTCAGTGGCAAGAGTCAGGCACCAAGGCTTTGCGAGTATTTCAGGTATAACTACCTCACCAACCTCCAGAGTCTTGAGAGGAAAAAGGTTCGCCCCTTCTCCATGGTGATTGCATAAAAAAAGCTCTTGCTCGTCCCTGGGAACCGAAATAGAGAACCATGCACCAAAAAAGCTGAAAGGAATCCGGTCCACATGAAAAAGAGAATCGGCATGATGCGGGATTTCCACGGGTTTACTCCTCTTTACAGCAATGAAAAGGAATGTTCAAAATCTTCAAGAAGATCATCGAGATTATCCTGACCTACAAATAAACGCACATGACAGAGTTTCTTATTGTTGGGGTCCGGACGCGGTTCGATGATCAAGCTCTCGTACCCACCCCAGCTGACAGCGATTTTGAACAGCTGGAGCTCGTCGACAAAAGCGCGCATTTTCTCAATGGTAGAATTAACACTCATGCTCATGAGACTGGAGAATCCCAGCATCTGCCGCCTGGCAAGCTCATGCTGGGGATGGGATTCGAGCCCTGGATAATTCACTTTTTCTACTTCCGGTTTGTTATCCAGATATTCAGCAATCGCCCGACCTGTTACACCGTGTGCCTTCATCCTGACCGGTAGAGTTCTCAATCCCCTGAGAGCAAGATATGCTTCCTGGGGATGGAGGATGCCTCCGTACATTGATCGGACTTTTGCAGTACCCTGAATGAGTTCCCACGTTCCGGTTACCGCACCGCCGACGATATCGCTGTGTCCGCCGATATATTTCGAAAGAGAGTGTATAACAAAATCTATACCGAAGGTATGAGGCTTTTGATTGATTGGTGTCGCCCAGGTATTGTCAATCGCGGTTAGTATGTCCTTGGAACGGGCCAGTTCGCTGACCGCGGCCAGGTCCTGCAGGCTATACAGCGCTCCGGACGGACTCTCCAGGTATATCAGCCGTGTATTTGGTCGAATTGCATCTTCGAACTCGTTTATACTTGTGCCGGTAATGGATGTTGTCTCAACCCCGTACTCATGGAGAAAATTCATCAAGAAATTTCTCCCATATGAATGATCCACCACAATCGCGTGATCCCCTTGCTTTAAGCAGTACATCATTACCGAGGTTATGGCGGCCATCCCGGAGCCAAAGCAGTTGCATCCTTCGGTTCTCTCCAGCGCGGCGAGCTTCTTTTCCAGAACCTCCACAGTCGGATTACCATCTCTGCTGTAAAAATAGGTTCTTTCACCTGGTTGCGGCCGCATCACACCGCGTCTCGCCTGCATATCATCGCATGTGTCAAAAATGTATGTGGAAGATTGAAAGATAGGAGTCGATACCGAACCCTTCTGATCCGCGTATTCATCTCCGTAATGAGCGCAAATCCATTCATCGCTGCTGAAACCTTTCTTTTCAATATTCACAGTAAATCCTCTGTTGTGGTTTGATCATGTTTTACATTGTTACCGAATAAAAAAAAAGGCCTTACGACACGCGGGATACACGTGCCGTAGGGCCATCTGTTCGGCGATTCTATAAATTATGGCTTGGCCTTTTACAGCCCCAATCATTACTACCTTCACCATGTAACGCTTCAGAAACGGGTATATCATGATAATCGGTGTAACCGTTATGACAGAAAGATTTATCATAATACGACCTGCAGGGATGTATGGCGGACGGCATATGGGAAGTACCTCGGACTAGTCCTTCAAGATGAGCATTATCGCACGCAACATAACATCGGACCTATATCAACCCTTTATAGCACCCAACATGATGCCCTTAACCATATAACGTTGGAGAAAGGGGTAGATCAATATAATCGGGGTTACGGTTATAACGACTACGGCCGACCGTACCGCCAGCATTGTTACGGATTCCACGTTGGATGAAACCGCGTTAAGATCAGCGCCTGAATCCACGAGACGCTCCAGCATATTCACCTTGGATATGAGCGTTTTCAGCATCGTCTGCAACGGCCTCAATTCTTCCCTTCGCACATAGAAAAGACCTTGAAACCAATCGTTCCAATGATACACGCCGATAAACAGCGTGACCGCCGCGAATACGGGCGTGGACATGGGAAAAATCAGCCGGGAAAACACCGTAAACGGTGTTGCTCCATCCATCCAGGCTGATTCCTCTATGCTCTTCGGCAGATGGTCAAAAAACGACCTGAACAAGACCATAAACCAGTAGCTATACAGCGGGAGGAGGATATATACCCAAAACGTATCGAACAACCCGAGTTGTCTTATTGTCAGAAATGTCGGAATCAGCCCTCCAGAGAACATAAAAGTGATAAAAAAGTACGTCGAAAAAAACTTGTATCCAGGTAAATGGCGCTTGGTCATCGCGAAGGCCAGCGAAGACACACAGACTATTCCCACAAACGTGCCTAATAAAGTACGGAAAACTGAAATTTTAGCCGCCTGTCCGATTTCCTGCTGACGGAATGCCATTGCGAAATTTGCTAACGTTGGCTTTCTGGGTACAAAATACAGAGCTCCCTTCAATGAATCCTGCCCCTCGTTAAACGCATATATATATATATTCCAGAAGGGATACAAACATGCCACACAGAATATCAACAGTAGAGCAATATTGATAATCTCAAATATCGAGACCCTTTTTTTTTCGCCGACGACTCCAGTGAATTTTGGCATGACAATCTCCTTCCTATACTTTTCTAGAATAATCCGACATCGGCCACTTTTTTCGCGATCTTGTTAACCAGCAGTACTAATATGAGACCAATTACGCTCTGAAAAAGAGAGACCGCCGTGGCGTTGCCGAACTGACCGCCTTCCAACCCGATCTCAATTACATAGGTATCCAATATTTGGGACTTCGTAATATTGCCGGGCATTCGCATCAGATAGATCTGGTCCCACCCGGCCTTCAAAATTGTGGAGAACCTCAAGATAAACAATATG
>JABGPX010000002.1 GCA_018644745.1 Spirochaetales bacterium | reverse complement strand
AGAAAATTATCAGGAGTTAGATCGATTATTGCGACCAGCAGCCTTTCGTATACGGCCCTTGCCGACGCGAGAGAAACTTGCTGTTCCAAAATTGTATATACGAGGGAGGAATAGCCCGGCTTCCTTCGCCATGCGGGAGGATAACCATGCTGTACTACCTGACGTTGGATTATTGGGCTGGATCGGGCAAGTTTATCTACGGCAGGTTTGATGCTTGATATATCAATACTGGAAAATTGATCGGACTGGTCGATGATACTCATTCCTGATCGAGGAAAACCATATCCTCAGGACGCGCGACCACCTCCTTGCGTCCGTCTCCGAGGATAGTTCTAATTTCGCTGGAGTGCCTGCCGAGAATGCTTTCAAGTTCCGAGCTGTTGAATGCACTAACGAGTTTCACTACGCCGTTCACCAGGATGACATCGCCTTCATTGAAGAAGCCATCTATGGATACTAGTCCTGACGGCAGCAGGCTTTTCCGGCCTCGAATGGCTTTTAGGGCTCCGTCGTCCACGACAACGCTACCAGCCGGCCGGCTGTTGAGTATCCATCGCTCCCGCGCGCTCATCCGTGATTCGGCGATAAACAAAGTCCCAATCTCTTCGCCCGAGATAATTCGGTCAATAATTCGATCTTCCCTCCCGGATGCTATTACCATGCTGCATCCGGCTTTGCCTGCGATTTTAGCCGCCTCTATTTTTGTTGCCATACCTCCGACGGCGAAGGTGCTGCCCGCGGCTCCGGCGGAATCCTGGATTTCCTGCGTGATCTTTTCGACTGTTCTAATCGGTTTTGCTGCCCTGTCCTTTCTTGGATCCGAGGTATAGAGTGAATTTATATCGCTGAGCATGATGAGCAGGTCAGCGTTAATCTTGCTGGCCATATATGCGCTGAGGGTATCGTTGTCCCCGAAAGCCGAGCCGATTTCATCGGTAGAAACCGAATCATTTTCATTGAATATAGGAACCACGCCCAAACCTAAAAGGGTTTCTACGGCATTTCTCAAATTCAGGTAGGATTTTCTGTTTGCGAGAACATCGGATGTTAAGAGCACCTGGGCGACTTTGATGCCGTAATCGGCAAATGCTTCACGGTACTCCTGCATGAGCAGAGGCTGACCCAGAGCGGCACAGGCCTGGCGCATGTCTATGCGGTTTACCTTCTCGGTTAGTCCTAGTTCGCCTGCGCCCATTCCAATCGCGCCGGATGAGACTATCAGAACCCGCTTATCAAGCTGCATGACCCTGGATGTTTGTGCAGCAATGTCTCTTACATATGCGGTGTCTATTGTGTTTCCGGCAGCAAGACAACTGGTTCCTATTTTTATTACTACTCTGTGAACGTTTGAGAAACTCCGCATCTTCAGCCGCCGTTTATTTGCCGGTGGGTAAATTGTCTGGCACCGGCACCGGCGTAGTTCGCAACGATATGACCATTTCCGTAGAGTTTCCATTTGTATATCATCAAACCCTCCATGCCGACCGGACCTCTGGCATGGATTTT
>JABGPX010000767.1 GCA_018644745.1 Spirochaetales bacterium | reverse complement strand
TGTTTGTTCGGTGTCGGCAGGAAGCTCATTTTCAAAATTACGCTGGTGGGTATTTATGTAACAGGAAGGGGCCGCCATGGTCAGCCTGCCATCCAGAGCAGTTATTATGTTTGTCATTGTACCTCCGCCTGAGTTTCCCGTCATGCCCACCCGGGATGTATCGGCTTGCGGCCTCGCCAGGAGGATGTCCAGCGCCCTGATTCCATCATAGGCTCGCCAGGTGCCGAAGTAGTCTCCGATAAGAGACATTTTAGCGCCCAGTACCACGTGTTCGGCGACACAGCCCTTCAACGCTTCAATATCGGGGAATTGCTTTCGCTCCCCTTGTCCAATGGGATCATAGGCCAAAACAAGGAAACCCAATGATGCGGCGCCTGCGCAGAAACGCTGGTACCTGTCTTCTGCTTTGCCCAGGTTGGTGTGACCGCAGGCAAAAAGGATGCAAGGATGTGGCCCTGAACCGTTGGGAATATAGAGATTTGACGTGACTTTGAGCCCAGGTCGGCTTTCAAAAACCAGCTTCTCTATTCGATACTTTTTGTGCTCGATGGTTCCGAGAACTTCGGCGGCTGTTTCCCGTCTCAGCTGGGGCAGAGGATATAACGAGCGAATGGTCTCTCGGCATTTATCCACGTAGTTTTGTACAGCGGAAGGAGAATTTAAATTACCTAGAGTGCCTTCGCGATGGGCCCAGACTTCGTTCAGCTGCTCTTCAATATAACCGTGTACCATTCTAGGAAATGTGCTCATGATATTCCTCTGCGATTGCTCGGTGTGTTATTCATTTAGAAAATCCCATCATCCAATTGTCCTCGAGATTTCCATCCCGTTTCACGAAAAGAAGGCTATTCAATTCCCCCATGTGAAATAAAGTATGTCTCAATAGGAAAATAACGACTCCAATATTCGACTTCCCTGCCCATGGAAACGTTTCATTGTTCCCGTCAAGGTCAAGATTGCTCAACCAGTCGGCGGATTTTCCCTTCAAGTTCTGCAGACAGATCAGCATATCTTTCTGCGAAGGTAAATCTTCATCGCTAGTATTTTTTAAATCAGATTCCAAAGACACTCCTGATGGGAATTCGATTACAGATTTTTCTCTCATATAATATTTGAAACCTTTGAGTATGTGGAAAGCAACTTTCACCGGGGTCATGTAGCCCAGTCCTAAATGAATCCATGATTCACTGTCATAACCATCAATAGTTGCCTCCAGTATTTTCCACGTTTGATCATATTGGTTTAGAAACGCTTCTCTGCTCATAACTTCTCCCGTTTTCATCATGGAATAAGTGACATTGGCATTGTATCATATATGTGATATCCGTCGGACTGGAGAAACCCGTAATGTCGAATGTAACAAATACCCGGAGGCTTTTATGCGATTGGCAGATGCCGGATATTCTTAACCTTCTCGATATTGATACAGACTTCTTTGTCGACCAGCTTGTAAAGGTTGGAGCTGATACCATTGAGTTTACCGCGAAGAGCGCCTTCGGGAGCGCCTTGTATCCGACCAGGATCGGCCGCCGCTGTTCGGGCATGCCGGAGGGGCGGGATATCTTTGGGGAAGTTTGTAATAAAGCCAAAGCAAAAGACATTAAGGTAATTGCATATTTCAATGTGCTTCTCGACTATGACGTGAGCGGTGAGCGGGCGGGATGGCTGCAGCGGGATGCCGAAGGGAAAACTCTTGTTTTTGAAGGTTATCCAATGTTCTGTATGAGCGCCGCTCCCTACCTGACATTTATTAGCGCTCACATGCGTGAAGTTGCGGAGCTCTATGAGATCGACGGGATCATGCTGGACATTCAGTATTGGCATAAAGAGGGGTGTTTCTGTGAACATTGTTCCAAAAAGTTTCTTGAGGATACCGGACGGGACTTGAGTCCGTCGAGTTTTTCTATTCAGGATTGGCTGGCTCTTGGCGAGTTTCAGCGCAGGACGCGGCGTGATTTTCTACTCACCATGAAGGACGGGGCCGACCAGGCGCGGTTCGGTCTTGAGTGGTCATGGAATGGATCGGGAAACTTTTCCGTCAATCACGAGCTGGATGAGCACATATCGTCATATGGATCAGAGGCTCATCCTCCAGCGTACGACATGTGCAGCGCGAAAGCGAAGTGGATTCGGTCCACGGGAAAACCATTTGAATTGTGGATGCCCGAATCTATAGGTTCCTGGGGACACCATACGGTGACAACCGCGGCAACCCTCAAAGGTACCTGCGCTCTCGCCCTCGCGAACGGCGGCGCGGTGACTGTGAATCACGCGCCAGTGCCCACCGGTGATTACGGCGGGCGGGCTGCACCCGCTGTGTATGAACTTATCACCGAAGTTTTTTCGTGGATACAGGAGCGGGACAAATTCTGCACAGACACCCGGCCGGTCGCCGACTTTGGAATTCTGCATTCAGAAACCAACACGATTTTTGAGCGGTCTCGTCGCGCCGCAGCTGCGTCAGGATGCGGCGAAAACGCGGATTTTCCTCATTGGATGGTTGGGCAAGCAGCAGCCTACGCCTGCGCCGCGATTATCGATCAGGTCCAGGTGCCATATGGTTTTATTAACGGAGAGTTTAATCTCGAGAAGGGAAGAGTCTCGCAGAATGCTAAAGACTTTGCCGGAATCCTATTGCCCAATGTAGGGTATATGTCCGAAGAGACAGCTGAGTATTTCCGGACCTACGTCACCGAAGGAGGAACACTGCTATCGTTCTATACGAGTTCGCTACTGGATACAGACGGACATCCGGGTGACAATTTTCTCCTTGCCGATGTGCTTGGCGTTGATTACAAAGGCCTGTTTGATTTCTCCGCGTCATATTTAGGGCAATTTTCTGCCGCTCTCGCGGATGCGCTGCCGGATATCCCTCTCCTGTTCAAAGATACCGGGTATCAACAAACATCCAAGAATCGCGCCCTTATTTGCGAGACGAGAATGGGTGCCGAGGTGCTGGCTTACCTTGTCGAGCCGGTGCTCGAGGCGGAATGGTCAACGGATTTTCACATTTTTCATGATCATGCTCCTCCGGGAAAAAAGACCGGATATCCAGGGATAGTCCGCAACAATTTTGGAAAGGGTGTGTCAATCTTTCTCGCGGTACCGTTGCTCGAGTCGTTCGTACTCCAGCCAAACCCATGGTATCGCAATCTTGTGCGGGCTTGCCTGAGATTGCTGGATGTTCACGAGCGGGTGGTCGTCGATGGTCCTTCATCCGCACGTATCGTGGCGAATGAAAACGAAGAGGGGTGGCTTGTACATGTAATTCGTCTTCAGCAGGAAACCGGCGGAATACTCCTCGAAGCGGATGGTAAAATCGATGTCTCTTGCACCTGTCTTCCGCCCTGGCCGGTGGACGAAGTGCGGGATGAAATTGACGGAACGTCCCTGGAGTTCGTAACAGCGTCAGATGGAAGCGTTCGATTTTCAGTTGAGAATGTAACGTGCCATTCTATTGTATTAATAAAGAGGGGAGTGCAAGGGTAATGTTTGACAAGAATGGCTTTGCTCGTATAAAAAATGGCGAGGAGACCTGGTCGCTTGTCGCGGCCGGAGATATCTGTCCCATCGCCCGTGTAGAGAAGGGACTACTCAAAGGCGGCCCCGAGGCTGTTATGAGTAAGGATATCGTTGAGGTGCTTAAAAGCGGCGGAGTTACGCTGGTGAATCTGGAATCGCCACTCTGTACCCAAAAGGACCCGATTCCCAAGACCGGACCGAACTTCATCGCAGCTCCGGAAGTTGCGGATATCCTGAAATCTGCAGGTGTGGACATAGCCGCTCTTGCGAACAATCACATTCTCGATCAGGGGGCTCAAGGGCTGGATGAGACGATCAGGGTGCTTGATTCCGCGGGAATCCGCTCTCATGGAGCCGGGATATCGCCGGAGCAGGCAGCCGCGCCGGCTGTTCTCACCCATGAAGGGAGAGATATCGCTTTTCTGAATGTGGCGGAAGGAGAGTTCGGAGGGTCACAAAACGACGGTCCCGGCGCCGCGCGTCTTGATATCAGCAGAACCTGCGGCAGGATACGTGAGGCCGCAAGCAGTTATGATGTGGTAATCGTCTCGGTACACGCAGGTAATGAATACCAGCCTTATCCCAGTCCTCTGCTGCAGGATGTATATCGGCAGTTTGTAAACGCCGGCGCGAAGGTTGTCGTGGGACACCATCCTCATATTTCCCAGGGTATAGAAATTTACGGCTCAGGGATAATCCTCTACAGCCTCGGTAATTTTCTTTTTGACTATGAAGGCCATGCTGGAAAGGCCTGCACGAAGATAGGATATCTGGCTTGCCTTGGATTCAGCGGGTTAGATGTAGTGTCGATACAGCTCAAGCCGTATCGAACACTGAGTAATGCCTCAATTAAGCTGCTCAGCGGTGGAGATCGCCGAGTTTTTTCCAATTATATGAATATTGTTTCCGCTCCGTTGCGAGCCGATGACGACCTTAAGAGCTTGTGGGAGCAGGAGGTAGTCTCGCTTTTCTCATCGACGTATATGCCGTTATTTACCCGTATTTTCTCCGAAATGCATGAAAATTCGAATCAAGCCAAACCACCGCTTGATGGGCTGATGGCTTCAGCAATGTTCAATCTTTTTCGCTGCGAAGCTCATAGCGAGGCTATCCAAACCGGTTTTCGTCTCATGCACGAGAATGCCTTTATAGTGCGTGATGAACTTCAGGCGAGAATCGACGATGCGCTGGGTTTGCTCAGAGAACTGCTTTCGCAGCCTCACTGATCTTTGTTATGAGTTTGTCAGTTTCGTTTTCCGTCCGATCAGGATGTGTTTGAACAAATACCGTTCGCGAAAGGATATCCAGTGAGTCGGAACACATATCTTCGGTATAAGTCATCCTGCAGTCCTGATTTTCTTTCATTTTGTACGGATTCAGAGCGGGGTGGTGAGCGCCGCGATGTTTGAGAATGGGATCCCATTCCGTATATACGTGCCGCCCTGTTTTTATCGCTATGGTTCCCTCAGTCAATTCGGCGAATTTATTTGCCTGTTCGGCTGTGTCCAGGCTGTACATAACATGAGTGCCGCACTCCCACTCCAGGCTTCTTGCGGGTGCGGCCTTTAATCCGGAACTTGCCGTTTCGCTAAGAATACGCATCTTCTGATTTCTCATCGACTCTATCATGCCGTCTATTCGATTTAGCTGGATGTTCAGGATGGCGCCCTCGAACTCCGACGCCCGGGCACCGTTGTACGTGAAGCCGGCGAAGCTGTCGTCGCGGCCTTCCCAATAGAAGCTACAGGGATCGACCACGCATTTTATTCGTTCGGCGTATTGGTCATTGTTTGTAACAACAGCACCGCCCTCTCCGCAGGTCATGTTCTTAAAGTAATTAAAGCTGAATGCACCAATGTGGCCGATTGAACCAAGCATCCGTTCTTTATACGCCCCGCCCACTCCCTGGCATGCATCCTCAATAACAATGAGGCTTTTTTCTGACGCGATTTCCATTATCGGATCCATATCGCAGGCCACGCCCCACATGTGTACAGGAATTACCGCCCGGGTACGAGGACCAATCGCCGCTTTTAATGCTGTCGGGCTGATCGTGACCGACTCGTCGATATCAACAATTACGGGTATCGCTCCGGCGGCGAGCACGGATATCGGTGTCGCCATGTAAGTACAGGCCGGAACGACTACTTCATCTCCAGGTCCTATATCCGCGGCAACGAGAGCGGCAGTAAGGGAGTTTGTGCCGCTCGCAGTCATTACACAGTTCTTTACATTCAGCTTTTCCGCGTATCGTGCCTCAAAGCTCGAGCATTGGTTGCCGATGCCGTACCGAAAGATCTTCCCGCTATTTATTATTGATTCGATTTCAAGAACTTCTTCCTTACCTATCTTGTACATCCGCTGCTCCTTTTATTCTGTTTTTTGCGCCGTCGCGCCGTCGCGCCGTTGCGCTGCGGCGATGTGGGATGCCACTTCTTCCACCGTGCCGAGCCAGATATCCTGTTTGTTTTCCATTATATAGGTAATTAGCTGCTCGATGACTCCAGCTCCTGTGGTCTGCCGTATTTCAGGGTTGCCAATTTCATGTCCTGCCAGGATCAGCCAATGTCCCTTTTTTACTGTGTCATCGACAAAGGTTATGAGTGTATCGGCGTCTAAACTATCTGATGAGTAGGAATTCAACCTGCTGAGATCGCATCCGAGCGGGTCGTTGTCGCATTCGGCGAGGAAACCTCGTCCCGCAAGAAACCTTTCGGCGACGAGGGGTACGTAGGATCTGGTGTCCTTTCCTCGTCCCACGTAAGACTGACCGCAGGGATAGGCAAAAGTAACCGGCTTAATGCCGAGTAATTTCTCAATCTCGTCATCTGCTTGCTGAAGGTCCCCATCCATCTGGTTCAACGTATAGTTTTCCAGAGCAGTATCTTTTGAGAAATCAAAATTCCCGCTGCAGGGGTGGGTATACGTGTGATTGCCGATCTCGTGGCCGGCCTGTACTGCGAACCGCCACCCTTCGGTCCGTTCCTTCAGGGCGCCGGGAGACACATAGAATGTTGCCTTTGCGTCATACCGCGAAAAAATTTCCATGCCGGTATCAATCTGAGAGATTCGGGCGTCATCGAATGTTAAACTTACCGCCGCTTTTTCGCCGTTTTTCCATATGAAGTTGTCTGTCATATACAGGATGTAGAATATAGTAGGTCCGCAGATTTGGATAGTAGCTTTTTCTGAACCTCGCCTATATCATTGGAGCCATGAGCTTCACGAGCCGGAAACGAATGGAAACAGCCCTCAGTTTTCAGGAGCCCGATCGAGTGCCGATTGAGATTGCGGTTACCGATACGGTGCGTCAGTTTCCTGGAGCCCGGCGCCTTATCGATCTTGTTGATACCTATTCAGACAATTTCAAAGGAATTGAAGGTTTCGACTGGGGATTTTTTGGATCCCGATGCGAGACCAAAAAGGAGACTCTTGGTTCTCGAGACGGTCGGAGCAGAGAAAGAATAGTGCATTCCACTTCTACGGCGAAGTTTGTCGGAATGCTGGAACGCGACGAGCTCAATCCGTCATATCAGCATTGGGAGAAATATTTTATTGATTGCCCCGATGACTTAATCAGGCTCTCGCGGTGCGAGTTTCCCGAAATAGCAATCGACGCCGGGTACCTGAATACATTGGAGTCGGTCTGTGGTGATCGATATGTGCCGATTATCGGCCTTATGCATCCTCTCGGGCACCTCGCCCGGATGTCTCCCCCTACCGAGTTCTATCTCTGGCTGACAACCCATTCGGCGGAGCTCCATCAGCTGTTTGAGAAACAATACGATCAGCTCGAAAGTCTTGTACATCGACTGGCGGCGCCGTATATGTTCTCTTTTACCGCCTACGAAATGGCGCTGCCTCCGTGGATGAGCAGGGAGATGTTTGACGATTTTATCCGCCCATATGATACGAAGCTCAACGGTGTTATACATCGATACGGCGGCAGGGTGCGGCATCATGTGCACGGCTGTGTTGGGGATTTTCTGGATTTATGGGTAGAGATGGGCATGGATTCTCTCGAGCCCTTAGAGCGGCCGCCCTTTGGAGACTCGGATATCGGTGCGGTAAAGAAAAGATTGGGAAAGAGTATGTCATTGGCAGGTAATCTGCCGTCTCAAATGTTTATCAATATGGAATTATCTGATATCGAAAACATGGTTAAGGAAACCATAGATGCCGCAGCCGCGGGTGGCGGTTTTCTCCTCCGCTGTGCCTCACTTGTCGCCGGTTTGAACAGTTTTAAAACACTTGAACAGCTCGAAAAAATGATACTGGCGGTCGAGTGCTTTATCGAAAGCGGGCTTACATATGGGCAGTGATCAAGCATGGAAGCCATATAAGGATAAAACAATGAAGTTTTTCTCGGATGAAGGACTCGAGACGGCATTGAGCCGCAACGATGAGTTTAATCCATTTCCCAAGTCGACAGACCGGGATGCCTGGACTGGTCTTGATGCGGATATTCGCAAGAAACTTATCGCAGAGGGAGAGAGTTTTTTAGGCTACCAGTGGCCTTTGGTCCGGGCAACGGATTACATGAATTATGTTGAAACCGGTGATCGGGGTGAGCATGCGGAGAGGTACTTTGCCCGGCGTTACGCAGTCGGCGCCCTTACTTTTGCCGAGTGCGCAGAGGGGCAAGGCCGGTTTTTACGCGAACTTCTCGACGGCCTTTGGCTCATCTGCGAGGAAGCGTGCTGGGTTATACCCGCTCATGTGAAGGATGCATCGAGATATCCAGGACCGCTTCCATCCCCTCGAGGCGCCGACCAGGGAATAGATCTGTTTTCCGCGGAAACTGCTGCCCTTCTTTCCTGGATTTTGTATTTACTCGGAGATCAACTGTCTTCCTCCTATCCCGCCCTGGTCGAGCGAATTAGTTTAGAGGTGCAGATCCGTGTTGTTGATCAATTTTTGAACAGAACCGATCAGTGGTGGATGGGACTTGAACCGTCAAGTCATGAGTACCTGAATAACTGGACTCCATGGTGCTGTTCGAACATTCTCACCGCGATCCTTTTTTCTGAAGCGAGTGATGAGTCGCGGGTGCTCGGAGTCCGGAAGATCCTTCTATGCCTCGATCTCTATTTGAAGCAGATCCCTGAAGACGGCGGCTGCGATGAAGGCCCCGGCTACTGGATGGCCGCGGCCGGAGCGCTCTGCGACGCTTTGGAAATCCTTCGCCTCGGAACCGGGGGAGCG
>JABGPX010000500.1 GCA_018644745.1 Spirochaetales bacterium | reverse complement strand
CATACCTACCCATTGGCCAGAATCTATCGCTGGTATCTGGTCTCTATCATCCGGTGACAGTTTGAGCTCCAGACCCGCAAAGGTGTCCTTTATCTGCTCGAGGGTTCGTGCTCCGAGGATAGGCGCGGTTATTCTTGGCTCTCCCGCCGACCAGGCAAGAGCCAGCTGAGCCGGGCTGACGCCGAGTTGGTCCGCCTTTTTTACGAACTTCTCAACAATATCGAAGGTACTTTCGGTGTAATAGCGATTATGGTATGAGTCATATGCCTGGAGCCGGGCTCCCTTCGGAAGATCACCGCCTCGTGTATATTTTCCAGTCAGCATTCCGCCCGCGAGTGGATTGTATGAAATAACTCCAATGCCCTGATCTTCACATACAGGCAGCACTTCCAACTCAATCCCGCGATTGAGGGGGTTGTAAACAGGCTGGATGCTGATGAACCGGGAGAGCCCGTGAAGATCAGCCAGATAGAGAAACTGGGTCAGCTGCCAACCCTTCAGGTTTGAGCATCCAATGTATCGCACGATTCCCTGCCGGATAAGGTCATCAAGGGCCGTAAGAGTCTCGAGGGGCGGAGTATCCGGATCCCAGCGGTGGATTTGGTATATGTCAATTACATCCGTTTGGAGTCTGCTCAAACTTGACCGGATTTCCGGGAAAATATGAGCACGCGAAAGACCCCCGTTGTTGGGTCCATCGGCCATTTTCGCATAAACTTTTGTTGCAAGCACGATCTTATTTCTCAACCCCCGGTTCTTGATCCACCTGCCGACAACTTCTTCGGTTATGCCGGTTGAGTATGAGTCGGAGGTATCGAAGAAAGTTCCTCCCTGAGCGTAAAAATAATCCATAATATCGAAAGATATTTTCTCATCGGCCTCTCTGCCGAAGGTCATTGTACCCAGGCAGACTTCCGATACCTTCAAGCCCGCTTTCCCCAATCGCTTATAGTCCATATGTATCCTCTTTTGTTCCGCGTAAATATCATTGCCGCATATAAGGTAAACCAATGACGCTGCTTGGTGTAGTGGTTTGTGCCCGGGCGGCTCCGCGGTGCCCAACCGCTGCTCTTGCTTTTGCCGAGGTAAGTCGATACCTTAGTACTATCCAAAATCCACAGATATCGGATCACTAAATTTTAAAATAACAGATACCACTAGGTAATCGAACAGGAGTATTTTTATGCAAATCCGCACTATGATACGGATCAGTCTCTATACACTTGCGATGGCGGCACTTATTGTGCTGGCATCTTGTTCAGGAGACAAAGCGAGTAAGGACACCGTCGCTACGGTTAATGGAGAAAAAATCACCTCGGCGGACCTTGACAAAGCCGTGGAAGGCGTGCGAGCTCAGTTTGCTGCGCAAGGGCAGCCGGTAGCAGATGAAGAGATTGCTGCGTTCAGGAGCGATGTTCTTGAAAATTTGATTCGGAACAAAATACTCCTTAATTTCGCTGAGTCGAAGGATATCAGTATCGACAGCAGCCTCATAGATGCTGAAATAGATGGGATCCGTGGTCAATTCCCTTCCGAGCAGGAGTTTAAAGACGCATTAGAGGGGCAGGGATTCACAGTAAAATCCCTTAGAAAAGAGATTAGTACCGGAATGACCATTGAACGTATGCTCGCTATCGAGGTACTCGAAAAAATCGTAATCTCCAATGAGGAAATCGAAACATTTTACGCGGAAAACCCGCAGTTTTTTGCACGCCCCGAATCAATCTCCGCCCGGCACATACTGGTATTATTGGAAGACGATGATACGGAGGATGACAAGAAGAAAGCTCTGGCTAAAATCCAATCAATTCGCGTTGAGATTGCCGGCGGCGCGGATTTTGCTGCTGTGGCACGGGAGAAATCGGAAGGCCCGAGTGCGTCAGATGGCGGATCCCTTGGAACATTCGGCCGCGGTCAGATGGTTCCCGAGTTTGAAGCCGCAGCATTCGCTCTGGAAATTGGTGAACTCAGCGGTATCGTTCAATCAGAGTTTGGATATCACATCATCGTGGTAAGTGAAAAATTGCCCGAAGGTATCGAGCCGATGGAATCGGTAATCGAGGACATCCGCGAGTACCTGAGGCAGACTCGAGAACAGGGTGATGTCGAACAGTTTATAGAGGAATTGAAGCAGATGGCGGATATAGAAATTAACGAGCTGACGCCGGAGTCCGAGGCCGAAGCGGAATAATTTCAGAAACGGGGGTGATGGATTGAGCTATATGCATCCAGACTATGAAACACTGAGGGGAGAGGCGCCATTTGCCTGGTATGTGGGGTCGGGGTATCCGGCCTTACTCGGCCTGGTTGGTGATATTACCCTCAAAGACACAAATAGCAGCCCCGACGCTATGATAGATCTGTACAGGAAAGGTATGCCGCTATTCGAGGAAGCATTTGATTCGAGGGTGAGGCGGCCGGCTCTTTCCACTGCTTCGGTAAGTTATGCCCATGTCAACGGACTTGGGGTTGAGCTGATCTTTCCCGAGTATGGTGAGGTCAACTATGAAAACACCGGCTGGTCTCTCGACCGCTATATAGCAATCCTTCAGGAGAAACCCGACTTTGCCTCAAAGGGAATGATGCCGTTCTTCCTTGATTACTGGAAAAAAATGCAGGCCGCTTTCCCCGGAGAGAAAATCGGGCTTGGTCTTGGATATGAAGGACCTATGACCACTGCCTATGAGCTTCGCGACATGGATGTCTTCACCGACGTGTATGATAAGCCGGAAAAGTTTAAGCAATTTATGAGTCTGCTGGTGCAGAGCATTGTCGATTTCGCTCATTTCCGGGCCGCTCTCGAAGGTCGGCCTACCGTTAATTCTGAAGCCGGGCACATGTGCGACGATGTCGCGAGTATGTTCAGCCCGGAGATGTGGCCTCAAATGGTGCTTCCGTATATACACGGGTATTATGATGGTCTTACAACAGGAAGCCGCAGCGCTCATATCGAGGATTTGCGTCCGGAGCACCTGCCGTTCCTTGAAGATATAGGCCTTATATATTTTGACCCATCTATTTCAGCCGAGATTAATCCCACCGACATTGCTGCCCGTTGCAGGGTACCGTTTGGCTGGCGTCTCGGCAGCTTCCATTATGCGACGATGAGCAGCAATGACATACGTGATTGGATTTTCCAAGCCGTCGCCGACGGAGCTACAAAAGTTTTTTCCCATGTAGCCGAAATTATGATAAACCCGGTAACTATTCGCAAAGTCCATGATTTTATGGACCACGCTTCTGAAGTAGAAGAATTAATCAAGAAAGGTATGAGTCGAGAGGATATCGGGAAAGAGGTAAGCTCCGCCGGGCGTAACCGGTTCTGGGGAACCTGGCCTGACTAACCCGTTCCCCGCAGTTTTTTTACCGCCGGTACTATTACATCAAGGGCCTTGTCGATGTCTTCCGGCCCGGTCATTCGTCCGGTTGTTAGCCTAATCGTTCCCATTGCAGTTTCAAGCGGTAGATTCATTGCCTGCAGAACCGCTGAAACATCCACCGTATTGGTGTGGCAGGCCGCTCCCGCCGAAGCGGCAATCTCATCGCCGATTTCATCAATCAGCTTATTTGCCTGAATACCGGGAAAACTGATACTTAATGTGTTCGGAAGCCTGCTTTTAATATTCCCGTTTACCACGGAATCCGGAATTTCTACCTCGATCCCGGCTTGGAGCATATCCCGCAGAACCGATATGTGACGCCTGGTTTCGACAAGATCGCGGGCGGCTATTTCCGCGGCTTTTCCAAGCCCGACAATAGATGGAACATTCTCCGTGCCGGCTCGAAAACCCATTTCATGAGAAGCTCCATGAATGAGCTTCGCCAACCGGGTTCCCGCGGCGATAAAAAGGGCTCCAATCCCCTTGGGTGCATAAAACTTATGGCCGGCGATCGACAAGAGGTTTACACCCAGGCCGTCGATTCGCGTGGGTATTTTCCCTATTGATTGAGCGGCGTCGGTGTGGAAGGCAATTCCCCGCTCCCGGGCCGCCGAGGTAAGGTGAGAAATCGGCTGTATGGTACCTACTTCATTGTTCGCGTGCATTATTGTAGCTAGAATTGTCGATGGCTTAATCGCAGTTGCGAAGTCTTCTACTGACACACTGCCTTCTTTATCGACAGGCAGGTATGTCACCGAAAATCCATCCTCTTCGAGATAACGGCATACTTCGATAACCGCCGGGTGCTCGATTGCCGAAGTAATGATGTGATCGCCTTTATCCCGGAGTGAAGCAGCTATACCTTTGATGGCCAGATTGTTCGCCTCGCTTCCGCCGCTGGTGAAGATTATCTCCGCAGGTGTGCAGCCGAGGAGACGGGCAACCTGTTCCCTCGCGGTACTGACCGCACGCTCTGCCTGTTTTCCATACCAATGAGAGCTCGAGGGATTTCCGAAATATTCACCAAGATATGGATACATCGCTTCGACTACTTCGGGCACCACCGGTGTTGTCGCATTGTAGTCGAGATAAACCGGAATATTTTTACTCATACAATTAGGTTACTCCACCATCCTGTCCATGACAATGATCACATTGCGCTTGATGATGCCTTGGACTTTCATTAGATTTCTACAGGGCATATTCGAAATCTTTGTAGAAGGACAATCTATGGGAACTATAAATGAACCTCTAAAAGAAGTCAAAAAAAACTTCAAAGTCGACTGGTATCGTTGTCCTGTACCCAAGGAGCGTCTGCGCGCTCTCACCAGCCGCAGCGACTCCCGCGGCTGGTTGCAGTCGTTAGGCTACCTTGCGCTTATTACCGCTACGGCTTTTGCTACATACACTTTTTTTACCGAGCGGATGTGGGTCTTATTTGCAGCGGCTCTCTTTGTCCATGGGACGATTTACTGCTTCAATCCTGGGCTGGTTACTCATGAACTATCTCATGGCACAGTCTTTAAAACCCGTTGGCTCAATGTTTTCTTCTTAAGATTCTTTAGCTTGCTCGGGTGGGTCAATTTTCACCACTACAAGCGGAGCCATACATTCCATCATCTCTACACACTTCATCCCCGTGGAGACCGTGAAGTGGTTCTGCCCGGCAATCCATCGCTGCGAGTGTTGCTTCTCCTTCGGCTTTTTACTTTTGATTTTAAGGTGTTTTGGATGATGGTGAAGAACACCTTTATGCTCGCGGTTTTCAGGAAATTTGATAGAGAGTGGTCGGAGGCTATTTTTCCGGATGATGATCCTAAAAGCCAAAACCTGGCGATTAATTGGGCTCGAATGATCCTTCTATTTCATGCCGCGGTGCTCGCGACTGCAATAGTTTTTAATCTTTGGATGCTTCCCGTTGTGATAACGCTTTCCAACTTTGTGGCTACCTGGTGGAGGTATTTCATAGGTATTACCATGCACACCGGTCTGCGCGACAATGTACCGGATTTTCGCAAATGCTGCAGAACGATAAAACTCGACGCCTTTTCAAGGTTTATATATTGGCACATGAACTTTCACACCGAACATCATATGTACGCTGCGGTGCCTTGCTACAATCTGAAGAAACTAAAGCTAGAGATTGCCTGGGATATGCCGGAACCGCGGACTCTTATACAGGCCTGGAAAGAGATGCGGGAAGTGCGGCGGCAGCAGAAGATAGATCCAGGTTATCAATATGATACGCCCGTCCCCGAGCATGATAGCAAGGAACCGCAGCGCGATCCGCTGGCTGCTTCGATCGGCGATCTGGCGCCGGAAAGTCTTTAGAGATGTTCTACGGGTTGTCACGCCAATGGTAGTCTTCCAATTTAAATAGGGTTTCCTGTTTTCCGCTCAGCTTTCTCTCGACCTCCGCGGTTATTACATCGACGTAATCATCTCTCGAGGCGAAATCCATGTCTCTGGAAGGAACGGTGAGTACCGGGCAGAGATCGAAATTGCTTATCCACTCTTCGTAGAGGTTTCCTAACTGAGACAAATACGCAGGTTTAATATCCGCTTCGAAGGTTCTCCCCCGCTCTTCGATTCGCTGGATCAGAGTATCCACCGGGGCCTCCACGTAGATTATGAGATCAGGAGGATCGAGCAGGGATATAAACAGATCAAATAGATTCCGGTATGTTGAGTAGTCCCGGTCGCTCATAAATTGCTGAAGGTACAAATTCCGCGCGAAAATTTCCGCGTCTTCGTAGACGGATCTGTCCTGCACAACAGACTCAGGATTCTGCAGCAGCTGGCTATGAGTTTTCATCCTGTAAGAAAGGAAAAAAACTTGGGAATGAAAAGCCCAGGATTTCATATCCCCGTAAAAGTTTTCCAGGTATGGGTTTTCCGCGACCGGTTCAAAATAGGGCTTCCAACCCAGCCGCTCGGACAAACGGGAGACCAATGTGGATTTCCCCGCTCCGATATTGCCTGCTACCGCTACAAACTGCTTGGACACGTCGCTGCCCTCCAATGGTATTCTCTTCACTGTATCAGGGATGTGAGCCCGCCGTCGAGAGCGCGTATTTCCTGTTGAATGATGCAAACATTGTAGTGAGCATTGCTGTAAGTCTTGACAGAAAACTTAAGTTTTAGTACTTGAATAGATTGTGTATAATATAGAACGGGTTTCTAGAGCTGTAAGTTTTAATAGTCCCGATCGCGTGCCCCTATTGTACTTCAACAAGGATCAGGATCAATCTGATCTCATCGCGGTCGATGTGGTTGATCATTATGGAGGACTGGATCGAGATCAATCCGAGTGGGGTTTTACCTGGGATAGAATGGATGACACCATGGGGCAGCCGACAGCGCCGATCCTGTCGTCCCTCGATGACGTATCGTCCCTCCATATTCCAGATCCACACGCAGCGTTCCGCCGTAGGGCGCTCCCTGCAATGAAAAGCATTTATGGCGAAGATCGCTATTACATCGCGAGCCTGGTCTTGTCAGGATTTACGGTTATTTCCGCGCTCCGCGGTTTTTCGGATACCCTCGTAGATATGTTTGAAGACCCGATTCGTTTCGCTTCTTTCGCCGATATTGTGTTCAGTTTTGAAGAGCAACTAATCATCGGTTTGAGAGATCAGGGTTATCAGGCAGTTGCGTTTTTTGATGATTGGGGTATGCAGGACGGTTTGCTTATTTCACCAGACCTCTGGAGGCGGATCTTCAAGCCTCGATATAACAAGCAATTCGATCTGGTACATGAGTGCGGCATGGATGTGTATTTTCATAACTGCGGCTACTATTATGAAATTATTCAAGACTTCATCGATATCGGCGTAGATCTCTTAAATATCAGTCAGCCGAATCTTTATAATATTGAGAAACTCGGCGCGGATTTCGGCGGTAAAGTTTGCTTCGTGTGTCCCGTGAGCTATCAGACAACTTCCATTTCAGGAACCCGGAATGATATATATCAGGATGTGGAATTGCTCGTGAAACACTTAGGCTGTTTCAACGGCGGCCTGATCGGCTACATCGAGGAATATGGCTCAATGGGAATGTCCGAAGCAAACTACCAGGCGTGTATCGACGCTTTTACTGATCTGGGGATGTACCCGTAACCAACTCACCTTGCCAATTCCCGATACCGCCGAAGTCGGTAAGATATTTATATCCTTCTTCGGTTAATGCTTCAAAGGCCATATACGATCGGCCTCCTGAAGCGCAGTACACGACGATAACCGCTCTCTTCATACGGCGGGGCAGGGCTTTGGCGATCTCGCCGTGAGGAATATTTACAGCGCCCGGGATGTGGCCGGTTACATACTCATCGGCTGTCCGGACATCATACACAGAGATTTTGTCTCCACGCTGGAGCGATTCGCTAAGTCCTTCATAACTGTCTAAGTTAGGCGGAACATACACTTCTCCCATGCCGGCGCAGCCCGTGACAAGAGCCGCCAGAACTATTATCGAAAGCAACTTGAATACTGACATATTTGAAATTCTCCTTCTGCCTTTCCGGCGTGGTTTACCAGTACGCTGATGGTGAATCCTATACCGCGTGTTCAGTACGCTCTAAAAGCGTCTGTTTAAGCTCATCACTGAGCGAATTGAAAAGCATTGAAAACCCGCCGATTCGAATGATCAGATCCTCATGGTCTTCCGGATTGGAGATTGCGTCCTCCATCACTTTCTGATCGAAAACGTTCACCTGCATTTGGAGTCCGCCCATGGCGAAGTAGGTTTGAATAAGATCCTGTATCTTCTGCCTGCCCTCGGGTGAACCGAAGAGGGTTTTTTTTACACGAATGTTTACAACCGGTGTTCCGGTGGCAAGATGCAAGGGAAGCTTTGTTACGCTTTTAAGCATCGCAGTTGGACCTTTTTTATCACGGCCGAAAGCCGGCCCGATTGAATCGGCGATTGGTTTCCCTGCAAGACGTCCGTCGGGGGTGGCGCCGACTGCTCTGCCCGCATCTTCGTATGTACTGAACATGATACATGATGGCAGGAATTTGCCGCCGCGAACTGTGTTGTTGGCCCGATACGCCTTGAAGATTACTTCGCAGAGGTCCGCGGCAAATGTATCTACATCCGCTATATCGTTGCCGAATCGCGGACTCGAAGCCAGCCGCTGCCGCATTGTCTCCTCGCCTTCGAAATTCTTCTCGAGAATATCTGCGAGCGCTTTGCCGGTGATTTCTCGCTTATCGAAAACCGCCTCTTTTACTGCGATTAGGGAATCTACGACATTCGGCAAACCGGCGACATTATTTACGCTCCAATTATAGCGTGCGCCGCCGGCCTGGAAATCTATCCCTTTCTCGATACAGTCGTCGACGAGCAAGCTTCTTATCGGATGAGGATTATGTTTCCCTCGTGCGGCAAACAAG
>JABGPX010000994.1 GCA_018644745.1 Spirochaetales bacterium | reverse complement strand
GTGGTCTTTCTGTTGGATATCGGATTGGTGATACGCCTTTCAGCGTGAACGCAGCAGCATCTTACCTGTTGTTACCTCTTGCTTTCGAAACATCCTTGTCGGCCCTCGCAGGCACCGCAGGCGGCGGACTGGTTTTGAACGGACCGAAAGGCTTTGGGTTTACGCTTTACGCGGGCGGGGGCTATTTCTACGCCTTTCTCAATGACGGCTCAGGTCCTCCCGGTGGCAATCCATGTTTCGAGGGGGGGCTTGGCCTGAACATACAACTCGGATCCTCAATATCTACAGGAATAACCGCTTCATACTCTGCGCTGTTCGGGCTGTACAGCGGATTGGCTGTTTCACTCGATGCAAAAATATATCCTGGGGCAATAATAGGACGCCGAAATGCCAGACTGCTTTCGGAAAGCCGGGAACAAATCGACTATTTGAAAATCAGCGAAGTCGGTTTTCAAGATGTATTTCCCGTCTTCTATAAATACTACAACGATCACCCAATAGGAATCGCAACGATTGAGAACACATCGGATTTTGAGGCGACTGATATCTCGGTGAGTTTTTATGTTAAACAGTATATGGACAATCCTAAACAGTGCGCCAATATTGAACGGCTCGCGCCAGGGGAAACCGTCGAAGTTGACCTATTCTCATTATTTGCTGAAAATGTTCTCCTGATTGTTGAAAGTACCATTTCTTCAGCAGAGATAATTCTGGAATACCACGCGGATGAAAAGAATCGTCTACAAAATAACATCACATCTGTTCGACTGTTCGACAGAAACGCGACTACCTGGAGCGATGACAATCGAGCCGCGGCGTTTGTAACCGCCAAAGATCCTGGAGTTATGCAATTTGCAAAAAACGTCGCCGGGCTCATTCCAGGGGAAAGCCAAGTCGATAGAAATCTGAGAGTGGCCATGGCGATGCATACGGCGATAGCTCTTTTCGGAATGAGCTATGTTCCCGATCCGCTAAGACCTTACTCGGAGACCTCCCAAAACGAGTCGGTGATTGACTATCTGCAATTCCCCCGCCACACCTTCCAGTATAGAGCCGGAGATTGCGACGACCTCGCTATCCTATATTCCTCGCTTCTGGAAGCGGTTCAAATAGAAACCGCCTTCGTTACGGTGCCGGGACATATCTATATCGCTTTCGCTTTGAACCAAACCCCCGCTTCTGCTCGCAAGAACTTTCAACACCCGGAAGATTTGATTTTCATAAACGACCGGGTCTGGCTGCCGTTTGAAGTAACCGAAGTGGAAGAAGGATTTCTTACCGCCTGGCGTACCGGTGCCGCCGAGTGGAGAACCGCTGCCGCAAGAGAAACGGCCGGTTTTTTTCCGGTTCACAAGGCGTGGGAACTCTACGAATCGGCAAGCTTGCCGGATTCCGGTGAACCAGTTGATGTGCCGGCATCCGGGGCGGTATTGGCGGCTTATCTGCAGGAATATGAGGCATACGTGCAGCAGGAAATATATCCTGCAGTCGCCGCGATCGAAAGCCAGATTCAAAAGAGCGGCGGAACTCCCCGACTGACCAATAAACTCGGGGTAATATTCGCAAAATACAGTCTATTAGGAAGAGCCGAAATTGAGTTTCGCCGCGCTTTAGAATTAGACGGCAATTACTCTCCCGCTTTAGTTAACCTCGGTAACCTTAACCTATCAATAGGTGATACCCAATCGGCTTTGGAATACTACGGGCGAGCATATGAGCTAAACCCGGACAGCCCGGCTGCGCTGCTCGGATATGCCAGAGCAAATCACAAAATTGAAAATTTCGGAAATGTAAAAGTCGCCTATGCAAGACTTACAGAATTACATCCCGACCTGGCAAGTCGTTTCAAATACCTCGATCTTAGAGGCTCTGAATCCGAACACGCCGAGAGAGCAGCCGAGGTGAGAGGGGAAATGATATGGGACGAATAATAAGGGAGACGGTGAGCAGGATAATAATATTTATCTTCGTCGGGGCAGCGCTGGTCTCGCTATACTCATGCGAGCCGTTAGATATAAAAAACTATATTACCAAAATGACAAATCTGGTGGAAAGCAGTAACGTGGTCTACGTCAGCGCAGACGGAGACGACTCTGCGCCCGGGACGATTGCCGAACCAAAACAAACTATACAGAGCGGCATAGACTATTTAGTTGCCGACGATATTGCAGGACACGTCCATGTCGCGGCGGGAACCTACGAGGGGAGTTTCGTGGATGGCACCCAGGTCACCTTATCGGATGGTATTTCCCTCCGGGGAGGATGGTCCGCGGATTTCTCAACCAACGATCCCGCTGAGTACGAGACTGTAATCATTGATACGAGTACTACGACCATACCTGAAGGCGGTAATTGCGCCGTACTATCTCCAGACGGAGTTACGCTGGATACCGTTGTCGAGGGTTTTACAATTATCGGGGGCGGCGGCAGCTATGCCAACGGTATAAAGATCGTGGATTCATCACCTACAATCCGCAATTGCGTCGTTCGCGGAGGACACGCTGATGATGGGACAACGACATTGGGAACCGGGATTTTCTGCTATAACTCCAGTGCACATATCGATTCGTGCGAAGTAACCGGGGGAAGCAACCCAAACGCCGGGTGGTCGAACGGAATTTACCTATGGAATTGTCCCACCGAGGCGCTGATAGAGAACTGCACAATTTTCGCGGGAGCAGCCGCTGTCGCCGCGAACGGCATAACCTGCAATGAAAACACCTCTGCAAGTATTATAGGGAACTCCATCTCCGGTGGAACAGCATCTTCGATCGTCGGGATAACCGCGTTTAACTTGTCAGCTCCTGAGATCAGAGGCAATAACATTGCCGCAATAGGCAACGGCTGCGTAAAGGCTATAGGGATAAGCCTTTCGCAATCCACCGCCCTGGTTATCGAAAACACCATAAGCGCGGGAGCAGCTTCTGACTCCTCGCGGGGAATAACCATACAAGATAATTCCGCACCGAGGATAAAAAGCAATATCATTGCCGCAGGAGGGGGTATTTACTCCTCGGGTATACTCAACTTAGCAAATACAGCGACAATTACTATTGACTCAAACATCATTTTTGGGGGTCACGGCACCGAAGGTACACAGGGGATTATCCATGAGAATTCGAAGGCTACTATTAAGAATAATATCATTCATGGCGGCAGCTCACTGTGCAGCCAGACTTCCGGTATCCTCATGGTCGATGCCCTGGGAGATATTCGCGCTAACTCAATCTACGGCGGCAGCGGAACGAACGATTCCACTGCATTGTTTTTCGGTGGAAACAGACCTGAGAACGTTTCTAACAACATCCTGTTTATCGCAAGCACTGCCGGTAATTTTATTGTTAGCTGCGCCGCCGCAACGCTGGATCCGGAACACCTGGAGGCAAACCTGTTTTTCGATTATGCCGGAACCACCAATCTATACCGAAGAGCCGATGGCAATGCTCGCTACTACTCGGTCACCGAGATAGAAGCCGGTGTTTCCGGCGCGACGGGTAATGTTTTCGGCGATCCGATGTTTATGGATATTGACGGTCCGGATGATGACATCGACACCTGGGAAGATAACAATTGGCATCTTTCAGCCGCGAGTCCGGTATCGGTTACCGAAGGAGGGGTAACATTTATTTATGATCTGATAGATATGGATGGCGCCAGCCGATCAATCCCCTGGTCTATTGGTCCTTATGAGTATGATTAGCTGCGGGGCTCGTGACGAGTAATCACCACGTTATCGATGGAGCCGAATCTTTGATTTGTTAGCTGGGTGAAATACTCTGTGCCTAATTGATTGAAATATGTTTTCACCAGTTTACTTCCGCCTGATTTCCTTCAGACGGTTCTCTGATTCATATGGCTTCACAAACAGCTCATATTCTCTATCCTCGAGCTTGCGATTGAGTTTCATCTCGACATCCTCCCGCCGGACGCCACTTTGCGGCGGTAAAATACGAAAATGATAATTTCCTCATCGTCAATCCTCAATGCAGCTCAAGAATCTTCAACGCAAAGCTTCCCGCAGGTTTCTACATTTTTGCGAGCAAACTCGCCAGCCAAACCCGAAAGCTCCGGTGCGGATAGCGCGCTTTTATCACGCCCGAGGTTACCGTACCGCTAACCCGAAGCATCGGAGCACCAGGCAGAGGACGCTCCCGAATCTTGTTTTTAACGCTCCCGCTGGTCGCTGATGCGTGGTTAAGATCGACGGCCCATCCGTGGGGGACTACCAAAACCACTGAGCCGGATCTTACGCTGACTTTTATAATCACCTCACGATGAGAGCATTCAGCCTCGGTGAAATCAAGCTTGATCGAGCCGGAGCTGCACTCTGCGTTAATGAGCGAAGGTACCTGCCAATAACCTTTTTTCCGCAACGAACCAGCCTTCGTCTTAAAATCTAAATCAGGAATATTCGAAGCCTGTACGACCGGTAGATCAGCTGTCAGCACGTCGAGATCCGCACGTGTCTTTGCCGAATATACAGCATCGAGTCTCTCCTCCAAATCCGAAAGGTCGAGACGACCATCGGCTACGGCTTCCTGTAATTGCGTTACGACGACTTCCCGATCCGCATCGGCGACCCGCGGGGATTTCATCGGAAGAGATTGATCAGACGAATCAGCCATATGTGACTCCTCGTTGGATAGATTGCCGGCGGGTTCGGATAGCAAGCGGCCCATTCACTTTCCCGACGGCACCGATATAGCTTTTTATTATTATACAGATTGGTACCGATACATGGTAGATCTGATGAACCCTTTCTCGTTGGCTCCTCACTGGTATCCAGTTCTTCGCTCACACCTAAGAGCATCAACAGCGCCTTTTTTTTGCCTTCGATTTCCGATTTAGTCTACCGATCCAGTAGTTCTCTTTACTCAATCGCCACGCATACGCGGGCTTCATTGATCGTACCATTTCTAACATCAAACACAACCCTACTCGGCAAATTTAGCGGTCCTCCGAGCCGCCGGCAAAAAACTGTAAAAAGATAGTAGAGGAACGAATCTATCATTGATATTGGGCAGCAGAGAGGGAATGTTGTATATGAACCTGCCTCAATCAGCGCAATAAGAGGATGCCTTGTCTGAGTCTCCATAAACAGCCGTAACCCCTTTTTTTCCCATCCCGGCTGATAGTCCACGACCGCCGTTCCTTCAATGTATTGAGATCGGGCCAACGACTGGGCCGCACTCTGATGGTGATCGGTAGTTCCCTGGAAATCGACGCGGTTATACTCCGTCCGTGCGGGGATTCCGATACAGCTGTTAAGGTCATGCAAATATGTCTCTGTAAGCGGTTGTAGTGAGAGTCTTGAATCCGGCGTATTACCAGTACGTACCGCCGAGGGAAGGATCCCAAACATTTTCCTGAAGGCGCGGGAAAATCCCTCCGGGGTTTCAAACCCAAAATCCATTGCTATCCGGGTGATCGAAGGCTTTTCGGATTTCAGTTCTTTCAATGCAAGCGATAGTTTGCGTTTCATCTGATAGTCATGGGGAGAATGCCTTGTGAGCTCATTGAAACAGCGGCAGAAATGAAATACCGAATATCCCGCGGCATCCGCCATGTCTCCCACGCGTATCGCGTCATGGATATGATTTTCCACATACTCAATAGCTCTGAGTATGGATTGCAGTTTCCAATCAGGATCAGTTGTACGGTGTGATTCACGTGATGGGCACATACACCTCTATCTCCGAATCCTTTAGGTTTTCCATACCCTTGTACCGATCATCATAACGGTTGTAGATAAAATTGCCGGTTTGATGTTGTCCTTCCGCTTCAAGCCATACGCGCATATCTGAAGAAAGATCCTTTTCGATCAGGTCTCCGGAGAGAGTAAATACGGCAAACTTTGCCTTTGGAAGGGCCTTTATTGATAAATCGACCGGCACATCCGCTATTTCATTGATCGCCATTCCAACAAAAACCTCATACTGACCGGTTTCCATGACGTCCTTGCTCCAAACGTGCACCTCGTAACCGATACCGGGAACAGCGGAAGGGGGAATTTCCTCAGCGCGCTCTGCGAAAAATCCCATGAACCGTTTCCAAAGCTTGCCTATCTCGTTCTCCTCGGTCCAGGCTCCGCTTGCGGAAAAGGGGTCGCCGTAAAATGAGTATCCCGCAAGATAGAGTTTATCTTTTTCTACAACCAACGGCTTCATGCGGTCCTCCGAAAAACCACCCGCACGAGGCGGGTGACATATCATATGAGATTATTATATCAGCTCTCCTCGCCATAATCTTCTTCACCGATGGGCATTCGCCAGACCGGCCAATCATCAGGCACCCATTCAGGCTGTCTATAAGCATCTACTCTGTCTGTTGTGCCGTAGTACGGCTTGATATCGAGAACCGGCGTTCCGTCAGCAGCATCGATTTCATCGATAACTATAACGCCTTTTTTTATTGAAATTTCCCTGATCTCAGCCGTTGATACGCATACCGGGTTTGGTCTGACCGGTGATCGTGTAGCAAATAGTCCCGCTTTGGTGCCCGGTGCGTATGGGAGGTCGATCACCATATCAATCTGATTTCGATACTCGACATATTTGTGAGCCCACCAGAGCACCACGACATGACCGAACCCATCGAGGGCATTCAAGCCATCACTGTATTGCCCATCGAGCTCAATTTTCACCGTGCCGTTGTTCTTTTTACTGAACCGATCGATCGCAGCGTAAGATCTAACACATTATCCATACTAATCCTCCGGTAAAATATAATACGGATAGCCTACTCTATGTTCCCAAGCCGACGCTCGATCGGTCTTGCTCAATTATGTTGTTATTAGAGTGTCGCTGTAAAGAAAAACCGACCGATCTTGCGAATGGATCCCCATGGTCCGGGGTCAAGATCGCCGCGTCTCGTAACAGATGCCCCGATCTGCCAAATATTTATCGACACTTTCCCAACTTCCTGCGACACGCCCCACATGCTCAGGAGCACTTACCCCAATGTGTGAATAACCGCCGTCAAGCACCAATCGGGCGACTGCATTACAAGTGTATCCTGTCGTCCTGGACATGGAGAGGGTCCCTGTCTCGGGATCGTATTCATCGTACATATCATAAGTGTAGGTCACGGGTTTTCTATCTTCCTCTCCGGAAATTATCAGTCTCATAACAGTCAGATCCGGTTCGCCGACTTCGTATTTCCAAAGAGGAGAGAGCAGCACCGAGGTTACATCAATTGGTCGTACTGAAGCTCCCTTCAACTCAATGGGAGTCCGACTGAAAAATCCAGCATCATTAAAAATACGCATCTTGTCTACATGACCGGGATAACGCAGGGTTTTCTCGAACATGTCGGGGATCTCAGAGGCAAAGGTATGGATCAAAGTTCTAAGCCCGTCAGAGGTAAGGCATGCCAGCGTGCCGACTTGATCGAAGTCAATCGTGCCGGTTTCCCCAAGCATCGGGCTGACAACTACCTTACCATTTTCAACCGTTCTACCATCTTCAGCGTATTCCTCTAACACTTCTAAGACAGGAAAGGGCGACTTGTAACCCAAAGGTGCATTCCTCGACTTTGGAATGCCGCCGACGTAGCACTCGTAACGATTAACTTTCATAGTTCGCATATGATCGCCGAGAATAATGTTGGACATACCTGGTGCCACGCCGCAGTCCACAACTGCGGTGACTCCTTTTACTTTAGCCAGATCGTCCAGTCCGAATGGATCCTCCGGGAAGTACGAGATATCCACAATGTCCTTGCCTGCGTTAATGACAGTTTTGAGCATCGTGTATCCCAAAAATCCAGGCACTGCGCCGATGACGATGTCCGCATTCTTAATCGCTCGGGTAACGCCTTCGACGGTAGAGAGATCCTCTGCGGAAATTTGGATTGGATGTTCTTTGGCAAGGCGTTCCAGGGACTCCCGGTTGATGTCTACCGAGGTAACCTCACAGTCGGGATCCTTGCATAAATCGATAGCCATGTCTCTTCCCACTGCTCCGCAGCCCAGGATTACTATTCTATTCATGCTTCTCATTATTTTGTTGTTCCAATTATATCAAGAGCATATCGAAAAACCCACAATTTGTTTCACCAGACTAATGGTATTCCTCTTAAAATCAGACTTGAATCTGAACCATATTAGTGATATTATGAACCACGAGGTGAACCATGAGTTCTATTACCATTCACAACCTGGATGCCGAACTTGACCAGAAATTAACCGATGAAGCCAGGCGCCGGAAAAAGAGCAAAAATCAGTTTATAAAAGACCTTCTCGCAAAAGACATGGGACTACGTGTAGAAGGGAAATATTCCGACGACTATCAGGATTTCTGTGGACTCTGGAAACGGGAAGAAATGGACGAGTTTAATAGAACCCAAGAAGATAATACAAGAGTTGACACGCAGGATTGGCAGTAATGAGCAGGGTCCTTGTTGACACAAACGCTTATACGGCCCTGATGATCGGAGCTAATCGTGTTGCCGAGGAACTGAAACACTGTGAAGCAGTCTTGCTTTCACCTGTCGTTTTAGGTGAACTATATGATGGCTTCAAAGGAGGAAGCCGACAACGGGAAAACCATGCGATTCTCGGCAAGTTCCGTGATAAACCAAGAACAGTGAGTATTGCTATAACTGAAAATACAGCAGAATGGTTTGCAGAGATAAAACAGATGCTCAGAAAAAAAGGTCTGCCAATTCCTATCAACGACGTCTGGATTGCCGCAAGCTGTATGGAACACGGTGCGCGGCTTGTAAGCTATGACGCTCACTTTTCCAGAATTGACGGGTTGCTGTGCTGGAATGAGATTTAGGGCACTCGAAAA
>JABGPX010000467.1 GCA_018644745.1 Spirochaetales bacterium | reverse complement strand
CCTTTGCGGTTCGTCGATCAAGCGGGAATAATTTCACTCGTTCCGGCGCTTCAGGTCTGTCCGGCTTTACATCGCTCAAATCAAGATTTTTTATACTCGCCAATAGTGCCGATCGATATCGCTCATATATAGTGTGCTCCGCCGCGGACTCCACAACCGCCAGCACAGAATCTGTAACGACGACAGCGGTCATATAAAAGAAACTCTCGTGCCCATACGGCAATACCCATTCATGAACAAATCCCTTGTTCCCCGCGGCCGTGAATTCTACGGCTTCTCCCAAAGGGATATATCCCTCTTTGCGCAGATGTGTTCCAAGAGCTTCGCTCCAGAACTCAGGGGTCTGAATTGGCTCATTTGCTACGATTCGTACCCGATATCTCATGCCTTCCGGACTAACAGCCTCGAACCGGTTTCCATATTCGTAGGCGGCAAAACCGTCGGGAGGAGACAGGTGGGTGCATGACGCGAGTATTATGAGAAGGAAAGCAGGAAAAATAACCTTGTCTTTCATTCCATCCCTCCACAGTGTTTTCGATGAGTGAATTATATCGCAAGTTGCATGAAAAAAGGAGATGAAAATTAGCGGAAGCCAATTTGAGAAATAACCGGATAATGGTCAGAAGGCCAAACACGATTGTATCTCGACCGCACTACTTCTGCCGAATACAACAGAAGCTCATCACTCACAAGCACGTGATCAATAGCCGGTATCAAGTTCATCCCGATATTGAAATGAAAGGTACTTTTTCTATTGAGAGACACTGATAGATCCGCATCCGTAAGAATCTTTATGGTCTTGAAAGTACGGAAAGAATTAAAGTCTCCCAGAAGGAGCACGGGAGCATCAGGGTTCCTCCGGGAGCTGATGCGTTCAACAATCAAACGGGAGGATGAAACTCGTGTCGACGGGCTGCTGAAATCTAGGTGAACATTATAGACGTAAAAAGATTTATCCGTCGGGATAAAACGGAAGAGTACCCAGGAACAGAAGGACGGATAGCCGCCTTTCCAGGGCCGTGAATATATGTCATCAGGCTGTGGTGAAAAGAAGAAAAAGCCTTGCTCGAGAGCCTCAAAGATATCCGGCCGGTACATGATAGGCTGGGTTGAAGGATAGGTGTCCGGATCACCTACCGCGGCAAACTGGTATTGAGGCAGCTGATCTTGAAGCCAGCTCAGCTGGAGGTTTTCGGCGCTTTTATCCCTCCCTCCAAAAGTTTCCATCTCCTGGAAGACAGCAATATCCGGTCCCAAATCCGCCAAAAGACAAGAAACACTCTCTCGTCGCTCCTCCCAATTCTCTACACCGTTTCGAAGAGAAACGTAGTGTACGTTCATGGTAGCCGCGGTAAATGCTCTTTTCATTGATGTAGGATCCGGGTCGTCCGTCGCGCAGCCAAAAAGGACAACAGACGCAAAGAATAGCAATAAAACTTCCCGAAAACCTGTAACGCACCTTATAGTCACGCATGAAAGTTACTGCCCTGCATGATGAAAGAAAAGAACAGCTTAAAAATAGAAAATGCCATAATTGACACGACCGCCGCCATTGGGGAGAATCAATACAGTAAATGGGGGAAATTATATGTTCGGAAGAGTCATTCTGCTCATAGCGGCGGGTATTGGTATATATTGGTTTTACTCAAAAAGAAAGGCGGCACAGCCGAAAGAGATAGCTGACCATATAACCTGGCATCCAATTTTCAAAGACGAATTACCCTCTTTGAAGTCGGCGGTGCCGGTTGGTTATTATATAAACCTCCTGGCGCTCTCAAAGTCGAGAATTTCAAAAGAGGAATGTATTGAACGTCTGGATGAATTAATCGCCAAGCTCAAAGACGAGGGCCTGGACAGCCAGGCGGTGGCGACTCTCATTTTAAAAATTGAACAGGATATGAATATCCACTAACGAGGCCGCGGATATGCCTTTTGCTAATAAATTCATAAAAACCATGGGCTTGCCGCGGATAGGCGAAAAACTCGATGAGTTTATGGTGACAGCAGTCGAGGTTGGTCATGTCGGCACCGGACCAGGGCAGTATCGCTATCCTATCCGTCTTGTTCTACAGGGAAAGGGCGGCTGCGCGGGAGCCAAAGCCGCGGTTCGAAATTTATTCTCTGAAGTAAAGACAACATTCTCAGGATATGGAAATCCTTACCAACTTTATGTCGGTAAATATGATGCCAAAGGTATCGGGGATCAGTGTTACGAAATTACCGCTGAAGGATTCGGCGCCAGGATTTATCTCGACCAGGAGTTTCGCCGGTTTCTTCGTTTCCTCGAACATTCACAAAGAATACATATTCGGCCGGCGGTTTTAGATGAGTATCTAAGGGAGTACCAGGCGGAAACCACGCGAAAAAACCCGAAAACTGATTGGTTTTAGCAAATTGTTCCGAATAATAATCATTCCAGCCGGTACTATTAGCAGCGGCGATTGCCGGTGGAGGAATATATGAAAAAGATGCTGGCACCCATAATAATCGTTCTCATAATACTGGCATACCTCGCTTTTATAGCTAGCTTATTCTTATTCGAGCCGAGTTTCTCCGAAGTCATGGTGGTTAAGATCATAATTATTGTAGTAGTAACCCTTACAGCCGGCGCGCTTGTTGCAGTACTGGTTCAAAGGATAAAAGAAATTAGAAGAGGAGAGGAAAATGATCTTGGTAAATACTGATTTCATCTCAGGAAAAAACATCGAAACCCTTCAAATCGTAAAAGGCGCGGTTATCCAGTCGAAGCATCTGGGGAAGGATCTCATGGCAGGTTTTAAAACAATCGTCGGCGGAGAGCTTTCCGGCTACTCGGATATGATCAATGAAGCTCGGGCAAAAGCGACAAAGCGCATGGTTGAGGAAGCAGAAGGTCTGGGCGCGGATGGTGTTATCAACATACGATACGCTTCAACCGCGGTAATGCAGGGCGCCGCTGAGGTAATGGTATACGGCACCGCCGTGAAATTTGCCTAATGCCCCAAAGCTGGGCGCGCTACTCACGGTGTTTTGTTCTTGCAATAATGTGCTCTTGAATCTCCGGGTCGATCAGATTGAATATCTGAGAATAACCGGCTACGCGAACCGGTATGTTTCCATACCTATCGGGATCCTTCTGCGCTATTCGTAACCGCTGCTCGCTAACAATGTTCCATTGCAGCTGCCCGACACCCATCTCAATCGCCGCAGCTACCAGCTGCTGGAGGAGCTCAACGCCGGATTCTCCGGAAATCAGTTGCGGATCCAGATCAATGATTGCCGCCGATGCGCCGGCAGCCTTGCTATGAGGAAGTCTTGATAGCGATTTCAACATGGCTGTAACCCCGGATTTATCGCGGCCTTGATGAGCGGACAAGGAATACGAAAGCGGTTCTCTCGCCAAACGACCATCAGGCGTGGCACCGACGGCTTTACCGAAATCGATATTCAGCCGCCAGGTGAACAAATGTACAAAGTACCGTCCCCCCAGGGGGCTTCGCTTACGATCCATCAAATCGATAAAATCTCCGGCAACTCGTGCCGCGAGCTGGTCTACTATCTCCGCATCATTCCCGTATTTGGGTGCCTCGTTCACCAGAAGGCGCCGAAGCTGCCGGCTCTCTCCGAAATCGGAGGATAGGGCGCCGATGAGATCCGCAGGATCTACAGACCGGTTTTCAAAGACCAAGGTTTTGAGTGCCGCGAGTGAGTCGGCTACATTTGCGGTACCCATAAAGCAGATAGAATGGTAATTGTACAGGCATCCGCCGTCGGTAATGTCCTGGCCGCGGGCGATGCAGTCATCCGTCAGAAGAGACCAATAGGGCAGCGGCCCGAGCTCCTGCTGAGCAAGCTCGCCCCGGTTGCAGTGATACACCATCAAACTCGCCATGTGCTCCACTTGCGCGGTATAAGCCTTATAAAAGGAGTCGAAACTAGGGTGGTCGCTAAGTATGCCGGTATTCGGACCCCACTGCTCTCCTGAGATCGGGTCCCGACCATCGAAAAGCGCGAGTTCGAGACATTTCAAGGCGTTAAACCAACCCGAGACGGCGTGAGGATTCGCTTTCCCCGGTATGGTCAACTCAATACAGCCGATAGGAGCATATCCTCGGGCATCTGCTAACGGAATCCCCCTGTCGGATAGCGCGGGAACAAAACAATCATCATTGAAAATGAATGGAATACCGCCGCCTCGTACTATAAGCTCGCAGCTCCTCTTCACAAAAGCGGCGGGGCTGCTTGAATGCAATCGAACGGATAAATCACGTACAAACCCGGCTCGCTCTGTGGCATCGAGAATTACATAGGTCAGGTCATTGACCGCGTCGGCTCCGTCGGCGTCTATGCCGCCGAGGACGATGGCCTGAACGTCATAATCCAGATACAGCTTGCAGGCCAGTTCCTCCATAATTTCGACTGCCTGATCGCGGCTCAAACGACCCGCGGCGAGGTCTGCTTGATAAAATGGAAAGAGTATTTGATCGAGCCGGCCAAGAGAATTGGCGTTTATGCCGTCTTCACCGCCGGTGAGTATATGAGCAAACCAGAGCGACTGAACTGCCTCGAAAAAGGTTTCCGCTGGATGTTCCGGTACTTTCCTGCATACCTCGGCCATCCTTTGAAACCGCTGCCGCTCGAGAGAATCATCGGTTTCCCGGGCCAGGTCGAGCGCAGCCTGAGCATATCGATTTCCAATGGCCATCCCGGCGTCAGAGACTGCATGAAACGATTTCCACGCGTTTTCTTTCTTTGGAAAATCCGGGTCGTCGACACTCGCCGACTTCATATATCTGTCGATCCGGCCTCGTATTCCCATGAATCCTTCATGCAGTACGAGGCTGTAGTCGCGTACCGAGTGATTCTCTATCCATCCCAGAGACCGAAAAACCCCGCTTTCCGACCAACCGGTGCATTGTCCCGGAGACAAAGCAACCGCCGATTCGCCAATGGACGCATATGCCGCGGATCGGCGGGTTGTCCAGCTTTCAACTGCATCCCGAATTGAAGAGAGATCTTCTATGTCGACACCGAGATCGAGTATCTCCGATGAATCGCCTGCCGCCGATCCGTCAGAAAAACCAAACGAGGCGGACTGACCGTTCACAAGATGCTCGCCTGCGAGAGACCAATGAGGCGGTATTTGAATGGACGCTATATTGATCAGCTCTTTAAGCATAACCGCGCGGATCTGCATAACAGAGCGCCCGGATTTCATCGCCCTCCAGAGGGCTACATCTCGAGTAAAGGGATTGAAGTTGTTAGGAAAGGAGCCGCCCCGAGCGGTTATTTGGTCCCGCAGAGCGGATAGCCTGGTGCGTTTCTCGGAAGCAATCATAATTAAAAATTACCTCTATGATATCAGTATGAAGCACCCGGGGTTATGTGGCAATACGAACTAGCACGGCGGCTCAACCGATCTGTATGCATCGTCGAGAATCTGCCGAACTAGTTCAAAGTCTATCTTTTCGGGATTGCGGAACCGTATACAGCCTTTGCCGATGGCTGATTTAGCGAACCTATCCCGGAATTGATTCACGACTCCTTCTTTCAAAACATAGAGCGCTATGTTCTGCTTCTGACTCGCGAAGGCAAGCTCAACCACGCCTCCCTTGCTGTATGACGGCATGCCGTATGCCATGTTTTCAGTATATCCGGGATGTGACTCCCTGCATAAATTGCGGATTTCACTCAGAGCGGAAAGCCGGTCTTTCGGCACCTCGCGGAGATAACTATCGACATCGATCGCTTCGCTTTGCATATTTCTACCCTCAATCACAACTTACTAACAGCAGCAGCATATGATCAAGGATAGCGGAAAGGTCGAGATCGATCCGGGGATTTTTGTTCCTTGTATGGCGACATGGAATGTCATAAGATTGAATACTACTCAGGTTTTGCACATCTTTGGTCTTCTGATTACAGTAATCCCATAGCGGGAAGGAGCGTTTGCAATGATCGCAAGCAAAGGTCTTCATGTAAAGGAACTCATAAGCCTCGAAGGTCACCGGAACGAGAAAGCAATCAACTTCACCCATGTGGGCCTCGCAATTATCTTTCTGATAATCGGGATCAGTCTCATAAATCAGAATCCTCAACATTCCGTCGCAATTATTTTTTGGGGAGCATCTATCTTCCTTCTTTACAACCTGATACTCATTGTCACTTTTCGATTCTGGAAAAATTCCATAGGAATCCAATATATGTCTATTAGCGTTGAGGTCCTCGCCCTTAGCGCCGTTCTGCTGCTTTTAGGAACATATCGAACTTTCAAAGCGGAGGCATTTCTCCTCTATTTCATTATTATCGCTGAGGCATCATTGCGCTTTTCGGTACGCCTGACGATCTACGCCGGAATATCGAGTACAGTATGCTACCTCGCAATCGTGGGAATTTCGCTCGTTACCGGAGCCATAGAGTTCGGCACGGTTACAGAGTCTTTTATTTCACAGCGGGTCAGCATCAACAACATCCTACAACAAATCACATTTCTGTCGGTATTTGCACTTATTATGGCATTCCTCGCGAGAGGATATAAAATGCTTGTCTACAAGGCTGTGCAGCAGGAGTTCAAAGTCGATGTGCTGAGAAAAGAAATCGAGCATACACAGAAGGAAATTGTATTCACCCTCGCCGAGACATGTGAAATGAGATCAAAGGAAACTGGAAATCATGTAAAACGAGTGGCGGAATATTCCAGACTGCTGGCCCTTAAATGCGGATTGAGCGATACAGAGGCGGAAATTGTGAGACTCGCGTCGCCTATGCACGACATCGGTAAAATCGCGATACCAGATTCGATATTGCTAAAGCACGGTCCCCTCGCGCCGGTTGAAATGGAAATAATGAAGACCCATGCAAATTTGGGCTTTGATCTCCTGCGAAAATCCGACCGCCGAATATTGAAAGCCTCCGCTATCATCGCGCATGAACACCATGAGCGGTGGAATGGAGAAGGCTACCCGCGAAAGCTATGCGCGGAAGGCATACACATATATGGAAGAATTGCCGCTTTAGCGGATGTCTTCGACGCCCTGGGTCACGATCGCTGTTACAAGAAAGCATGGGATTTAGAACGAATAATAGATTATCTGGCAGAGGAAAAAGGGGGCATTTTCGATCCGTCCATTGTCACAGTTTTCATGGCCAATATAGATGAGTTCTTGAAAATAAACGAGATGTATAGAGAGGCGGTATAGCGGTATGCGGCCATCTGCAATTCTGTCGTCTTTAACTATAATCATGCTTTCCCTTGACCGCTCATAGGGTTAAGGCGAATAATAGCATAAGGCTAAAAAGGGGAGCCTCCCGCCCGGAGCGATTCTCAATATGAACAATTGCTCATGAGATAGAGTGCAAGTGTACAGGTGAGAGTCGTATTCGATCGGTCATATTGAGTAAAGCCGAAATCAGCTGAAATTGTGCCGGGAGTTCTCATTTTGATCGATGAAAACGCATTCTTACATATGCTGTCGATATGATTCCTAATCAATGGATCAAAATGAGAACTCCTCTCCCGCCTGTGGAAAGGGATTTTCCCGCCTGATCAACGTACTTCATTTTTCTCATTTTCGATCAATCGTTGGCAAATATTTCTTTACAAAGACCTGTGTACGGGCGGCAGGTTGCTATGCAGGAGAAAATATGAGCCCTCGTTTACCCGAACATCCAGATATCGAACACTACCGAAAAGAAGCAAAATCTTTACTAAAAGGCTACCGAACACGGGAAGAGTCCGCTCTTCTACGTCTCGGATCTCAAAAGGATCGATCTGAAACCCGACTTGCGGATGCGCAGAAAGCCGTCGCCCGTGAGGCCGGTTTTTCCAGCTGGGCCGGCTTGAAATTGGCGATAGAAAAAAAGCTCGAGGCCGCTCCTGCCCCGCTCCTGCTCCATGCGAAAGAGCCGGAGGGATCACATTATACCGCTCGAAAAGATAAACAAAAGTATGAAAGCGACGCGAATGTTCAACGCTGGCTAAAACTTCAGGGTAGCGAAGACGTTAGCCTTGTATCGTCATTTCTCTCTAATCATCATGAGCGGGATTGGATCATGTCATCACTCGGCGCATTTCACGCAGAGGGGCGGATTACTGTTATCGCGGGGGTCGTGAAGGCCGGCAAAGAGGCCACGGTTTACCGATGCCTGACACCGGACAACCGAATATTGGCGGCAAAGGTCTACAGACCGCGAATGTTCCGCAACCTGCAGAACGATGCGTTGTACCGAGAGAATAGACATGCGCGAAAAGATCGGCGTTCGGCGAAGGCCATGAACCGGCTTTCCCGGCTTGGAAGGTCGTTGAGAATGGAATCGTGGATTCAGTATGAGTTTGATACTCTTGTCCGGCTCTACAAAGTCGGGGCGGATGTACCTGAACCGATTGCACGGCACGGGAACGCAATTCTCATGGAGTACATTGGTGATGAATCAGGACCGGCGCCAATGCTGCTCAAAGCAGAGATTGACCCGGCTGATGCGCCTGCCCTGTTTGAGCGGCTCATCAGCAACGTAGAACTCATAGCGGCGAACGGTTTCGTGCATGCAGATCTATCGCCATATAACATCCTGTATTGGGAAAGGAAGGCCTGGATCATCGATTTCGCTCAATCCGTCGATTTGGCCGGCGGTCCGGAGGTATATGGATTTCTGACTAGAGATATTGAAAAAATCTGCCTGTTCTTTAAGAAGTTCGGTATTGAATCGGATCCTGCCGCGATATCACTGCGTTTCATGCCGGAAGGCGCAGGAACACTTTATTAACATGAGTAAACCAAAGCAAAAAAAGAAACGCCTGATGACTGGTACAGAGTGCTC
>JABGPX010000003.1 GCA_018644745.1 Spirochaetales bacterium | reverse complement strand
TCCGGCGAGAAATGTGTGCTCGGGCTGGATGTGGGATCAACTACAACAAAAGCGGTTCTTATCGGCGCAGAGAGCACCGGTGAAACTACCCCCATATTGGGCAGCGTATATCTTCGCACCAACGGGAATCCTGTCCAGGCTTCCCGAGATTGTTATGCAGCCCTCATCTCGCAAGTTCCTACGGATATCAGCATTGTCGGCCTCGGAGTTACCGGTTCCGGAAGACAAATTGCGGGACTTCACGCGCTCACGCCTTCGATTATTAACGAAATTATCGCCCATGCCACCGCCGCGGCACATTACGACAAGTCGGTAGATACGATTTTTGAGATTGGCGGGCAAGATGCGAAATATACCTATCTGACCAATGGCGTCGCATCCGATTACGCAATGAATGAGGCGTGCTCGGCCGGTACCGGATCCTTCATTGAGGAGGCTGCGGCCGAATCGCTTAGTATCGCTACCGAGGATATAGGTGCACTTGCACTTACTAGCGATGAACCTTTGAATTTCAGCGATCAATGTGCTGCATTTATCAACAGCGACATTAAGAGCGCGATTCAGGAAGGCGTTTCGATCCCGGATATCGCCGCCGGGTTGGTGTATTCGATTTGCCTTAATTACACGAATCGGGTTAAGGGCTCCCGTGCCGTCGGCGAAAAAGTATTCATGCAGGGCGGTGTTTGTTACAACAGCGCCGTGCCGGTAGCAATGGCGGCTTTAACTGGGAAGGAGATAGTCGTACCTCCCGAGCCGGGTTTGATGGGAGCGTTTGGAGTAGCTCTCGATGTAAGGATGAAGATCGATCTCGGACTTACCGAGCCCATGGAGTTCAGCCTTGATGAGCTTTCGCGGCGGGAAGTTGCATACAAGAAATCATTTATCTGCAGGGGTGGAAAAGAGAAATGCGACAGGAAATGCGACGTCAACAGAATCATTATTGAAGGGAAGACATACCCCTTTGGCGGAGCTTGCGATCGTTATTACAATCAGCTTCGGGAAAAAAAGCCAATTGATGTAGATGAACTGGATCTGGTCAGTATCAGGGAAGAACTGGTTTTCAACAAATATGCGTATGATCTCAAAGATTATCCTTATCCGTCTAATGGGAAAAAGGTCGGTATTAACAGATCTCTTCTCACTAACACATTTTTCCCTCTTTATTATGGATTTTTCTCTTATCTCGGATATACAGTTATTACTGATACTCGTGTTGATCAGGACGGCATCGATAGAAAGGGTTCGGCATTTTGCTATCCCGCGGAAGTTTCTCATGGTGCACTTGAAAGCCTCCTGAAACAGGATCCGGACATACTCTTCATGCCCAACGTAAAATCCATTTACCTTGAAAATGCCACCGGAGTTTGCGTTACGTGTCCGATTGTTCACGCGGAAGCACACTACCTTCAAAGCGCTTTCAATGAGTTGGACGAAAAACAGGTGTTTAACCCGGTCCTCGATTTCGCGGAGGGTTATGAATCTCAGGAGTCGATTTTTCTCGAGGTTGGAAAAAGCCTC
>JABGPX010000519.1 GCA_018644745.1 Spirochaetales bacterium | reverse complement strand
GATAGGATGAATCGGCGTTTACGGCACCCTGATATCCAGTAATTGCAGTGTTGAAGTCACCGAGTTTTTCCCCAACTTCACCTAGTGTAAAGAGGTATACCGCGGAGTCACTTCTGGCTTTAACCGCATTTACCGCGTACTCGAGAGCTTCTGAGGCCCGATCCTGCCTCAGGAGCACCACAGCCATGTTGTAGTTATTATCCGGCGAATCCGGAGCAACTGCCAAAGCTTTCGAGTAGAACTCCTCGGCACCGGCATAATCTCCGCGATAGAACAAAGCGCCGGCGAGATCACGCAGATATTTTTCTTCTTCCGGATCAAGAGATACGGCCTTTCTGTAAAGCGGAATCGCGTCATTGTACTGCTTCTTCGATACCATAATGTTGGCAGCCGAATAATATGCAATCCCGTAGTCTGGTTTCACCGTGTACGCAGACTGAAAAGCGGCAAACGCACTATCGACAAAGCCAAGCCGTGAATATGTAACGCCAAGATTATAAAAAGCCCTCTCATGCAGAGGATTTATGCTGGTGCATACCTCAAACGATGCGCTGGCATCTTCATACTTGCCTGCCCGGTACTGAACCTTTCCTAATTCATACAGAATATCATCTCTTTCGGGATTCAATCGCGAAGCCTCTCCGAGCTCACGTATGGCGCTATCCCAGTCCTTTGTGTTTGTAAATACCTTGCCGAGAGTGTAATGCGGGAGCCAATAATTAGGATCTTTCTCGATGGCTTTGTTAGCGTTTTCTCTTGCTTTCTGAAGATTGCGTGGATTCCCCGAGTCTTCTAGCAGGTATGATTCAGCAATCTCGGCGTAAACTTCAGCCGAATCGCCATCCAAACTCAACGCCTCGCTCAATTTCTCGCGGGCACCAGCGTAATCGCCCCGCGCCATTGCCTCTCGCCCTTCCTTCAACAGCTGCTGAACCCGGTCATATCTTTCTTTATCCTGCCGGCGTTTCTCTTCCTCTGCCTTTTTACGTTCTTCATCTAACCTGGCAGCTTCCGCTATCGCCTCCTTCCTTTCGGCTTCAGCTTTGGCCGCGGCTTCAGCAGCCTCGGCGCGACGGGCAGCTTCCGCTGCTCTTCGCTCTGCCTCAACCTCCGGGTCGACCGCAGGGGTATTAACCACCACGGTTGGCTGAGACTGCTTGATAGAATCAGCGATGCTGTCTTTCAACTCTTCCTGCTGCTCCCGGGTTTCTGCCTTCTGCTGGCTATCGGCGGCTCTCTTGTCTTCAATAATCCGGTCTCTGAGCGCTCTTGCGTCTTCATCCTCGGAGTTTTCGATGAGGAGTTTGTCAAGCAGATCAAGAGCCCGCTGATATTCGCCCTGGCTCCGGTATTCTTCAGCAAGTTTTAACACATTTTCTCGGATGTCCGACCCGGCATCAGTAGCCGACGATCGGCCTCCCGCGCTAAGAGCAAGAACAATGACAACCGCAATGAGAATCGCGGCTATAGCTGCAATAATTAAAAGAGCTTTTCTATCCATATCTCGGGATCCTTTTTCCCCGCCATCCAGAAGCCGTTAATCAACAATATCAGCTTCTTCCTGAACATTTTCTATGCTCTCGGACTCAGCGGAAAGATTTTTAGTTTCATCCATTGCTTTCTGCAGGCTGTTCAGCACATCATCGAGCAGCGCTTTTTGCCTGGCCTCTTCTGCCGCGAGACGTTCATTTTCATCGCGAATCCGCGCGCGTTCGGCCTCAATTTCGCCGCCCAGAAGAGCTATTATTTTTTCTATGTTTGCTCTCTGCGAGGTGTCCGGATTCATATTTAGATATACAGTATAATCCGTAACCGCGCCGGCATATTCACCGATATTTACCCTCGTATTTGCACGATTGAGATATGCTTCCGCAAACACGGCGTTCACCCCAATAGTTTGAGTATACATTTCATCCGCAAGGTTATGTTTTCGCTGTTTAAATAGGTTATTGCCGATGTTAAAGTATACGAGATCAAGGAATTCGTCTGCCACTCGAACGCCTTTTTGCAGGATATCTACGGCCTTGTCATATTGCCCGAGCTGTTCATAGATGGTTCCTATATAAAGGTACACCCGCTCGTTGCCGGGATCCTGCAGCACGGCTGTTTCAAGAATAGGCAGAGCCTCTGTCATCCTGTTTTCCAGAAACAATTTCTCCCCCCGGCTGAGAAGAGTATCTTCCGCGGATACGGTAAATAGACCTAGCCCTGAGAAAAGGAGAATCACAAGCGGCCATTTCGGTTTGACATGCTTATAAAAAGAAAATATTCTGTACCGGGAGCTGAACATGCGTTTCATATACATACCTATAATACTATTCGGCATTGCTCTAGTAGTTATTATCACTTTCATCGCAAAAAAACTGTTCTCTCCGAAGAAGATCGCCACATTGGCAAATCTTGTCAAACAGAAGAAATTTGCAGCCGCGATCCGCCTCGCGAAACAGATGCTCGCAAAAGACTCTCGAAACCCGGAGGTTCATTATCTTCTCGGCATCTCCTATAGGGAAGACGGGAAAACCGAATTGGCGCTCATGGAGTTTAAGTCGGTAAATCAAATCAGCCAGTTTGGAGGGATTTGTCCGGAGGGTGTATTTAGGCGAACAATAGCGAGCTTGTACGCTGAATACAACCAGCCGGAGGAGGCGCTTAAAGAGTACCTTCTGCTCATGAAATTGGAGCCGGAAGTTTCTGAGAATTATTTTCAGGCCGGCTTGCTTTTCGAGCAGAGAGACAATACCGACAGGGCCATAAACTTCTATCGAAAAGCCATTGAAATTGATTCCCGCAACAGCGATGCTCACTATCAGCTTGGATTTCTTCTCTATAAGACTAAACATCACGTCGAGGCCAAGGAAGAGCTTGATTTAGCGATAAATACCCGTGAGGACAACTACAAGGCGTACTACTATCTTGGCAAGCTGCTCAAGGAGAGCCATGATTATGTTGCGGCGCTCGTAGCTTTTGAAAAAGCGCAGAAAGATCCGGAGTTCAAAATCAAATCACTTATCGAACGGGGAAGCTGCTACATGAGCCTGGGCGACCTCGACAAGGCTGTCACTGAACTCGACCGGGCAATAAGGCTTGTAAAAAATGAGAGCTCGTCGGAATTGTTATTCGCGCGATATTTTCTCTCATTGTGTTATGAAAAGCTGAGACAATTCGAGAACGCCATCAGTCAGTGGGAACAGATTTACGCAAAAAAACCTTCATTCCGAGATGTTGCGGAGAAGCTTAGTCAGTACCAAGACCTAAGAAACGATGATAAAATGAAGGACTTCCTTACCGCTTCAGCTGATGAGTTCTACGACATATGCAAGACAATTGTAGAATCCCTCGATCTGAGTACCAACGATATTTCTGATATTCCCAACGGCTGCCAAATTATAGCAATGGAACAGGAATCCAAATGGCGGAACGCAAGGCGCATGCCCCGTCTTATCAGGCTACTTCGCGTCGCTGATGTGGTTGATCTATCTGCGGTACGCTCGATTCACGAAGAAATGAAAAAATTGAGCGTTTTGAGAGGCATTATCATAACAAGCAGCCGCTTTTCAAAGAGCGCCGTAGATTTCGCGGAAACAAGACCGGTAGACCTTATTGATAAAGAGCGGCTTCATACGATCCTGACAACTTCGGCCGCGATTAACCCCTCCAAGACTTGATGAAAATCCTCTGTATCGCGGATCACAAGGATCCAATTGTGTATTCAAGCCATGCGAAACATCGATTTCATGATATCGATCTCATACTCGGTGCCGGAGACCTCGATCTGGAATATTATGGCTTTATCGTCAGCTCGCTGAACAAACCGCTGCTTTTCGTGTTCGGCAACCATAATCTGAAACGGATCTCTTTCTTCAATCGCAAATATCGGCAGGAGTTGGGAAAGCCGATTGATTCGGATAATCCGTTCGGAAATTCCTTCGGATCAACATACATTGGGGGCAAAGTAGCCAGGCAAAACGGTCTGCTGATCGCCGGTTTAGGAGGAAGCCGCAAATATAATCAAGGGATAAACCAGTATTCCGAACGCCAGATGTTTATGCAGATTGTGAAAATCTGGCCTCAGCTGCTTTGGAATCGAATTTTCAGAGGCAGGTATGTGGATATACTCCTCACTCATGCGGCACCGTCTGGAATTGGCGATAGGGATGACCTTTGTCACACAGGGTTTAAAATGTTCTTGAAGTTTATGAAATGGTTTCGGCCCCGCTATCTTATTCACGGCCATATTCATCTCTACGATATGAACGCGGAGAGGGAACATCAATATTTGGATACAAAAATTATTAACGCATACAATCATTATGTGTTTGACTTGGAGGTTGATGGTGAACAGCCCGTATAGCAGACAATCAGCTTCCGATGATTTCAATCGAGCTAAAAAGAAAGCCCGGCTATCTGTCATCATGAATGCCTTTACTCCCGATCGACAGCGCCTGCTTTCTCTGGACGAAGTGCGGGATATCATAAAGCCGAGAACAGAAGCATATCGGGGAGTTACCCAGGTATATATTGATAAGATTATCGGAAGCGAAGGTAGATATAAAGATTTCAGTCGGGCATTCTTTCCCAAAAAGGAATTGCTTCGGAATCGGTGGGAAAGCATCGATAAAGCTCATGGTGACAGCGTTATACTACCTCCGGTAAGGCTGTACGAGATTGGCGGTGTATATTTCGTCCGCGATGGCAATCACCGTGTATCCGTCGCCAAGTCGGTGGGTGCGCTCATGATAGACGCGGAGATTTCTTCTCTTGATACAGATATAAGGATAGCGCCGGGAATGTCATACGATGATATAAAGAGAGAAGTTATTCTCTTCGAAAGAGAACGTCTTTTTTCCAACACAAATCTGGCGGAAATCATTTCTCCAGTAGATTTACTTTTTACCGCGACGGGGCGATATGGAGAGCTGCTCAAACACATCGAAGTGCACAAATACTTTATCAATCAGAATCTGCCAAAGGAACTTACTTTCACTGAGGCAGCCCAATCCTGGTATGAAAATCTATACAAACCCATTGCTGATGTGATTTCTGAACAGAACCTGATGAGCAGGTTTCCAGGTCGGACGACCTCAGATTTATATATGTGGATTATTAATCACTGGCATTTCATGAAAGGAGAACACGGAGATGGTTATCCGCTGGAATCGGCGATCTTTGAGTTTACCGAACGCTTCGGCAAGCGCTGGTGGGCGAGATTCACTACTGCTCTAAGTAGACTGGGCCGTAAATAAGACCATACCCGCTTGCCCCAAGCTCTGAGTTTACATAGTAGTACGACCCGATCTGAATTTCTCTGGAGTCAAGAGCTGAACTCAATGGCAGGGCCGATTGATTCGTCGTAAAAACCTTAATTCCGTTATGATCCTCATCATAAAACCAGAGGGTATATTCAGGGAAATTTCCTGATAGTTGTATCATCCCGTCGGCGAAATTACTTTCGGGAAAAACGACGCTATCGAGTTCGATGGGGTCGCTGTTTATATAAAACTCGTCGCGGGACCGCTCCCCCGAGCGATCAATTACAATGACACGAAACAGATCGCGCGGGAATGGTGATCCGTCATCCATTTGGATGTTGTTGGATCCGATCCAGGTTTCTTCGCCATTCTTGAACTCCTGCCAGCCCTCTGTGGTCATCTCCCAGAGAAGCTCATTCTGGTCTTGGAGAATATACATCAGATCCATATCTTCCGTGCCATCGGCATCCGCTACATGGAGGAATACGGAGAGGCTCTCCTGCTTATTCTCCGTTTCCCGGTTGTGCACTGCGTTGAGCTGCCAGAAAACCTGCCTTATTTCAGGCGGGTCACCGGTGCATGAGAAAAGTATTCCTGACGCAAAAAGGAGGAATATATTTCTTCGTGTTTTTAAAAACACCTCTCTCACTTGTTTTGCAGACATTCTAAGCCCTCTAATACTAAAGCTCAGGCTAGACTTCCGAAGAGTTGGTTTTTAACGGAGTTCGCGTAGATATGAAGCACTCGTGCCTTCACTTCTTCGCTCTCCTTTCGGAATCTGCTCGTAAAATTCTCCACATCCTCCGCGGAATATTCGGACGAATGGTCGGTATTTCCTTTTAACTTATCAAAAGCTATGTAATTACTCGGCCACAGCTTGTAGATGCTGTGTATTACGCTGTCTATTTTTTCTGCCACTTGTGTAGCATTGGTGAATTTGCCCGTAAGCGGTTTTCCGAATGACACATGAACACGGCCCTTCCAACGACGAAGGCCGGCGTACATACTGAGCAGGTCTTCATCTTTTCTTTTCTGATAAGTTCCAGCTTTTTCTCTTCGATGTATTTCCCGCGCCTTTAAAACGTCACAAGGATCATACTCATACGATACCGCAACGGGCACTATTCTAGATCTTGCGATATAATCATCAAAAGAAATTTTTTCCCTCCGGGGTCCAAAATATAGCATTTTTATTATCGAAGGATTCGTTCGGTCGTCTCCGTCTTTCGCCCTTCCCTCTTTCTGAGCCAGCCAAAGCGAATTCCCCTGTTCCATCGTATAGGCGATATATCGGGAAAGGGTGAGTGTGGCCTTTGCACGCTCGCGAAGAGGAAGGTCGCGACGGACGATAAATGATCTATTTATCCGAATAAGATCTGACACGAAATCGTTGACAAGCAGGTTATCACCGAAAGCGATCTCCGCTATCTGTTTCCCCGTTTTCACCATTGAGTAATTAACAAAGGCGGAATCTAAAACGATATCCCGATGATTGCTGATGTACATGTAGCCTTTCTGGGGATCAAGCTGTTCCAATCCGGCCATGGTTACCGATTCCGTAGTTTTCTTTACCAGGTACTCCATTGCCCGATGGATAATTATATTCTTCTGAAACTGATCAATGGTTTCGATCTTACGAAGACGTGTCCACAGATCTAATTGAACAAGCTTCTCTACCAGCGGCTGAAGGAACTCCGGGCATCGCGGGAAAAGCACGCTTCTAACCCCGCCGACGAGCCAATCATTGTGGCTTATTCGTTTGAGCACCGGACGCATCTCCGCATCCGTGTAGGGACGAATATCTTCAAAATCTTCGACAAAATGCTCAAATGCCATAATCGAACTAGAGTACACATTTTTCAGATCAGGAGCAACAATGTATTTAGATTAGTTATCTCTCTTTGCCTTAGTCAAAAGCATGAATTCAACTTCAAACGCCGGAGTAAAAATCCCGCTTCCTAGATTCAACATTATCTCATCGAACGTCCAAAATCGTCCTTCGGAGATTTCTGTTGCATCCGGATAAATCTCCCCATTATATATTGTTCGAAATGTCATGGTATCCTCGGATTCAACTGCATTTCTTATCTTGAAAGTAAACAGGAATTCAAGCCGCTGAGCAATGAAACCGAGCTCCTCCTCAGTCTCTCGGATCGCTGCAACTTCGTACGTTTCTCCGCTGGCAAGATGCCCTCCCACCGAAGAATCCCATCGATCCGGCTGTATTTTCTTGGTTTCCGAACGGCGCTGCAGATAGATTTCACCTGCATCATTGAATACCAGGACGTGCACCGCCCTGTGGACAAGAGCCGGATTCCCATGACATGCTTCTCTCGGCGCGGTGCCTATTACTTCGCCGCGATCATCGATAATATCAAAAATCTCTTCCACCAAAATCAGCTGATTCCAACAAGAGCCTTTACATATTGAGCCCGCTCGTATATCTCAGGATTCTCCGATTCTTCCTGACAAAGAACACCTTTATAATCTTCAAGAGAGGCGTAGCCATGACGATCCATCCACTCGCTCACAACACTAAGAAGGGTCTGAATATAACCAAGCCCATTCTGCAAAAGAATTGAACAGATCTGTATAGCACTGGCGCCGACAAGGAGCTGCTTTATTACGGATTTGCCGTCGTGAACTCCGGTTCCCGCTGCAAAATCCGCGCCAATTTCTCCGGAAAGAAGGGCGATCCACCGAAGCGACTGAGCCATTTCCTCGGGTGCGCTGAGAATTCGAGCCGGTACGATTTTCATTTTTTCAATATCAACATCAGGCTGATAAAAGCGGTTGAACAGCACAAATCCGGAGGCGCCTTCATTTGCTAATTGCTTTATCATATTCGCTAGGCCGGAAAAATGGAAACCTAATTTGAGAGAGAAAGGTATCGAAAGCTTTCTTTTGATTTTGCGGCATACATCGAGATACACCTTTTCTAGTTCTTCTCCCTTTTTCCCAACATCCGCGGGAAGCAGGAACATGTTGAGTTCGAGTGCATCCGCGCCAAGACGCTCAAGCCGCTGTGCATAATCGATCCAGGAACCTGATGAAACACAATTTACACTGGCAATAATCGGTATATTGACTTGGGCTTTTGCATCTTCCAGGAGAGAAAGATACTGATCTATATAGTGATAATTCCCGGTTTTGCTGAGATAATCGTATTGAGTAGAAACTTGAGTTTCATCGACACTTTCCATCATCTTTGCCGTGTCAGCCTGAATCTGCTCTTCAAAAAGAGATTTGAGAACCACGGCACCGGCTCCCGCACTTTCGCATTCCAAGATCTTTTCTACGGATGCGGTAAGGTTACAGCTCGAGACAATAAGGGGATTCTTTAATTTTAATCCGAGGTAGGTTGTTGAGAGATCAGCCATGATTCCTTCCTTTTGTTTGATTCCTTTCTTAATTAAAGGTTAACCCGCAGACATGACGGTGTCAACGAGACCATGCGGAGTTATAAAAAAGTAAGACGACAGGCAAGCGATGAGTTTGGTTCAGCTCTCCGCTTCACTTTCAGCGAAAACAGTGTATTCGGAGCTAGACAGAAGGCCTTCCACCGCCGAGGTA
>JABGPX010000559.1 GCA_018644745.1 Spirochaetales bacterium | reverse complement strand
TTCTATCTCCTTCGATTGAGGCGGTCCCCGATATCTCCCGCAGGGCCGTTTCCAGATCGACTGAATGTTCAATTTTCCCGCCGTTAACTGTTAAAATGCGATCTCCAGGCAGCAAGCCAGCGGTCTCCGCGACAGAACCTGCCGCGACGGTCGAAATAACGGGATCGACCCAGGCGACAATGCCGATTTTTCCCGCTCCCGTTTCGGTGTCTAGGGAGGGAATTACCATAAGCTGAATAAGCCTTCCTTCGCGTGACACGACAATTTCCAGCTCTTTTTCAGCTCCTGGAGTTACTTGCCGCTCTATATCCCTGAAAGATTCCACCGGTTTACCGGCTATCTCTACAATTACATCCCCGGTTGCCAGACCCGCCGTGTCCGCGGGATACAATGTACCGTCGGAGTAAATGGTTTCCGATTGCAAAATGAGCTTGTTATCCAACGTATGGATCGTAAAACCGGCGAACCAGATAACTGATAAGGCGAGTATTGAAAAAATGAAATTCGCAAGCGGGCCGGCAAGATATGTGAAGGCTCTTTTCAAAGGAGAAACGGAGAATAGCGATCCCGGTGTAACCGGTGGTGGGGTGTCATCCCCTTTTTTCGCTTCCCGAAAGACCTCCTCGCCCTTCATTTTGCAGTAGCCGCCGATCGGCAGCATGGACAACCTGTACTCTGTTCCGCGGTACATACGTTTGAAAAGTACTTTGCCCCATCCAATAGAGAAAGCTTCTACCGTAATACCCGAGGCTTTTGCCGCTGCGAAATGTCCGAGCTCATGTACGAGAATAACTATGCCGAGACCGAGAAGTCCTAAAAGTATATTTAGAGCTGCCATATTATTTTGCCATTTCCTGTATCATTGATGTTGCCCGCGTCCGGACCTGCTGATCGAGATCCAGGATCTGCTCCAAGGAGCCTAACAGATTTCCCCAATCTCCATCAAGGCAGCTGCTGATTACCCGTGGTATCTGGGTAAATCGTATTCTTTCAGTTATGAATGCCTCCACCGCTACTTCATTCGCGGCGTTGTATGCGAGGCAGTATGGTCCGCCTTTTCCCGCGGCTTCGCGGGCGAGTGTTAGACAGGGATACCTTTCGAAATCCGGTTTCTTGAAATCCAAGGTCATGTTATCGAAGGTAAGTTTTTCCTCCGGATAATCAAGCATTTCCGGATAAGATAGGGCGTTTTGAATAGGTATGCGCATATCCGGGCGGCTTAATTGAGCATAAAAACTTCCGTCGAGGGTAGCGATCATTCCGTGGACGCAGCTCTGTGGATGAATTACCACCTGAACTTTGTCTTCAGGGATATCAAAGAGTTCACATGCTTCGATAACTTCGAGCCCTTTATTCGCCATTGAGGCCGAATCAATCGTTATTTTCGTTCCCATATCCCATGTCGGATGAGCAAGAGCATCTTGCCAGGTAACCGTGTCGAGTTTGCTGATCGGATAGTCTCTAAATGCTCCGCCGCTGGCAGTAAGAATCAGGCTGGTTATCGTCGCCGGATCGGCTTTTTT
>JABGPX010000004.1 GCA_018644745.1 Spirochaetales bacterium | reverse complement strand
CAACATTCAATGTTTTCACCTATATCTCCTTCCGCTCTTTTATACTCCAGCATGGCCCTGACCGCAATACGAACTGTAAGGAAAGTTGATTCTCTTGACCTATCCCACAACCCGATCTAAAATACTTTTACAATAATCTCGAGGAGGGACTATAGCATGAAAAAACTCATGTTGATGTTACTGATCGCGGCAATGGTCATGGTCGGAGTAACGTCGTGCAACAAAGACGACAAAGACGACGAGGCAATGGCCTCAATGAAGGTTGGAATGGTTACCGATGCCGGCACAATCGATGATAAATCTTTTAATCAGGGAACCTGGGAAGGAATCCTGAGAGCGGAAGAAGATAAGGGCATTGAAACGAAGTATCTCAAACCGACTGGAACAACCGAAGCGGATTATCTGAAGGAAATCGGCAATCTGTACGACGCAGGATATAAATTTATCGTAACTCCCGGTTTCAAGTTTGAAACTACGATTTTCCAGGCTCAGGATAAATACAGTGATGCGAAATTCGTAATCCTGGATGGTATGCCTCATGCCGGAGACTACACGCCGGTTGTGAAAGAAAATACCGTTTCTATCTTCTTCGCGGAACATGAATCCGGGTTTCTTGCCGGTGTCGCACCTGCCGTCGAAATTGGAAACGGCGAGGTCGGTTTTATCGGCGGAATGGAAATCCCCGCTGTACAGAAATTCAACTGGGGTTTTCAGCAGGGCGTTGCTTATGCAAACGCAAATTATGAGACGTCAATTGACCTGAATGCGGAAAATGTTATTTACCAAGGATCCTTCGATAACCTGGCAGCCGGGCAGCAAATAGCGGCACAGATGTTTGATAAGGGTGTAAATGCCATTTTCGCCGCCGCGGGCGGTGTTGGTGTAGGCGCGATAAACGAAGCCAAGTCCCGAATGAAAGCCGGTGAATCTGCATGGATTATCGGGGTAGACGTAGATCAATATCCCGACGGTGTTTACGAAGGCGAAAAGTCGGTTATTCTTACTTCAGCAATGAAGAAAATAGATCAAGTCGCATATGATATGATCTCGATGGAGCTTGAAGGCACATTCCCCGGCGGGGAAATCCTTATGTACGATGCGAAGAACAAGGGTATCGGACTTCCCGTTGAAAATCCAAATCTGGCGGATTCGACTGAAGCCAAAGTTAAATCTGTCTTAGCCGATGTCGTTTCAGGAAAAGTTACGATTTCCGCAGAACAAGGCAATCTCATTAAGTAAAAAAAAACAAGCTACCGTTTTACAGGGGGGCGGTTCACGCCCCCTTCTTTTCCCAAATATTAAGGAGGTTCTTTGTGGATTATGTCGTAGAAATGCTTTCTATCCGCAAGGAGTTCCCGGGCATCGTTGCCAACGATGATATTTCAATCAATCTGAAACCCGGTGAAATCCTCGCATTGCTCGGCGAGAACGGCGCTGGTAAATCCACCCTCATGAGCATCCTTTTCGGCCTATATTCCGCGGATAAGGGTATTATTCGAGTTCGCGGCGAGGAAGTAAGTATT
>JABGPX010000384.1 GCA_018644745.1 Spirochaetales bacterium | reverse complement strand
AAGTTCAACCGCGCCGCGAGCTCGGCAGCCGGTCATACATACAAGCACCCGTGCCTTATATCTGCCCCGCTCTTCAAGGGCCTTTTTTTGAAGCTGTTCGAGGGCTTCCGGACTTTCTAAACGCGCCATGTTCTCCCGTCCTTTTTCAAATTGACCCGTTGCGGGTCTGTTGTGATATCAGCTGCTTGGAAACTCGATTACTCATACTGTTTCAATATCTTTGCGACCTTGTCTCGAGTCATCTCACCGTAATAGTCATTATCGATCATCATCACGGGTGCAAGGAAACAAGTGCCCAAGCATTGGACCGTCTCGAAGGTGTATTTCATATCAGAGGTAGTTTCACCCTCTTTTACTTCGAGTTCTTCCATGATACTTTCGGCAATTCTCGAGACCCCTTTCACATGGCACGCGGTTCCTTCACAGCATCGAATCGTGTGCCTGCCTTTGGGTTCAAGATAGAATTGGGTATAGAACGTAATGACTCCATACATGCGGCTCTCCGGAATACCTGTCTTGCCGCCCACCCAGGTAAGTACTTCTCGAGGCAGGTACCCGTAGGCGTCCTGGAGATCCTGCAGAAGGGGAATCAACAACTCCTCGGTCGTACGATCCTTCTTCGCGTCAGGGCCGAGACTATACTTTTCAAGAACTTCTGCGGCCCGATTTAGATTGAGAACGGGAGCGATGGTTTCGTTCATGGAGATCTCCCTATATATGCAATTCTGTGTATTCCGACCAGTGTATCCGACCAGTATTCCGCTGTCAAATTGCTGCACGCGGTGATAAAGATACCGGCGATACTTTCAAAAACGTCGCGTGAAACGTCGCGGGATTTCCTGCGACGATTCTCGCGACGATTCTCGCGACGTTTTATGTTTATTTAAAAAAGACCTTTTACTTTTCCGGTATTTACATCTACATCAACATAGCGGTATGCCGGATCGGATGCCATTCCCGGCATCAATTTTATGGCGCCTGCAATAGGAACAAAGAATCCCGCGCCCATATAGGTCTGCACGTCCCGGATGGGCAATACCCAGCCCTTCGGCCGTCCTTTCAAGGTAGGATCGTGAGAGAGGCTGAGATGCGTTTTCACCATACATGTGCCCAGCTTCAGCATCTCGGGATCTGCTTCGCTTGCTTTGATTTTGGCGTCCGCTTCCGGTGAGTAAGTTACGCCGTCGGCTCCATATACTTCCTTTGCGATCAATTCAATTCGACCCTTGAGAGGTGTGCTTTCGTCATAAAGGAAATTGATTTTCGGTTCGGTCTCGCAAGCCTCGACAACAGCATCAGCCAATTCAACCGCGCCTGCGCCGCCTTTCTCCCAATGCTTGGATACGGCAACCCGTGCTCCGACAGCCTCGACGGCTTTTTTGATTACATTAACTTCTTCGTCTGTGTCGGTATAAAAATGATTTATACACACAACAGGAGTGATTCCGCTCTTCTTCACCGTTTCAATGTGAGCGAGAAGATTTTCAACGCCCTTTTCTACCAGATCCGTCGCTTTTTCTTTGTATACGGGATCGAGAGGGGCTCCCGGAACAACGGTAGGTCCGCCGCCATGCATCTTGAGAGCTCTGATGGTTGCCACAATTACTGAACAATGCGGGGTTAAACCGCTGAAACGGCATTTTAGATTCCAAAACTTTTCAAAACCGATATCCGCACCAAATCCGCTCTCAGTTACATGATAGTCACCAAGTTTCAGACCAAGCCGGTCGGCGATTATCGATGACTGGCCAATAGCAATATTAGCAAATGGACCGGCATGAACCAGAACGGGCTGGCCTTCAACAGTCTGCATCAGGTTTGGATTGATAGCCTTTGCCATGAGCGCGGTCATTGCTCCATCGACTTCAAGATCCGCGGTCGTGATCGGCTTACCGCGTTTGCTGTAAGCAACAATGATTTTGCCCATCCGCTCACGCATATCCGCAAGATCTCGAGCAACAGCGAGAATCGCCATTATTTCTGAAGAGACGGTGATAGCAAACCCGCTCTTCATAAGAAATCCATCCATCTTTCCGCCCTGACCAATGGTAATATCTCGAAGGGCCTGTGCCGCAAAATCCATTATCCAGCTAAGGGAAACATTTCTAGGATCTATATCCAGGCGCTTGAGATTTTTCTTTGCAAGAGTTTTGTCGCCATAATTGAATTCGTGCTGCATGCGGCTGGTAAGGGCACACATTGCTAGATTGTGAGCATTAGTAATAGCATCAATATCGCCGGTGAGCCCAAGACTGAAATCGGTAAGGGGGATACATTGAGCCAGACCGCCGCCGGCGGCGGATCCCTTTATATTGAAGGTCGGCCCGCCGGAAGGCTGCCGTATTGCTCCAACGACGTTTTTTCCGATTTTGCCAAGTCCCTGTACAAGACCCATAGTCGTTGTCGTTTTTCCTTCACCAAGGGGTGTCGGTGTGATGGCCGTAACTTCGATATATTTACCATTGGGCTTTGACTTCAGCCTATCGAGAATGGCCATATAGTCCAGCTTTCCGACATAATGACCATATGGAAAGAGTTCCTTTTTTTCTACGCCAAGGTTCGCCGCGTTTTCCTCAACGGTAATCATTGTTTCACCTGCGGCTTCCGCAATTTCCCAGTCTTTCATCGTTGTTGGGTCAAGTGTTGCCATACGATCCTCCTGTCCTATTGATGATTTCAGAATAATCGATTGTATCATATCCTGCTTGTATTCATATGCTTTTTTTTGGTATTTTAGTGTGAATATGATTGAATGGGACACCTTTCTTGAAGAACAGCTATTTCAAGAACTCCACGAAAGCTACGGCCAAGTTTTTGACTTACAATTAGCGTTTATCAGCAAGGGGCAGATACAATTCGGTTCGATAGAACTGCAAGGACTGGATCAATCAAATCGCCACCAGTTCTCCCGAATGGCGGAGGAATCGGTCCGCTGGGGAGAGCCGAACATCATCATGCTCGACAGCGGAGCCTTTCTCTGGTGCGTTCCGCTTTGCCTGAACAGTGAAATACTTGGAGGCTTCTTCTCTGGCTGTGAACCGGGTTATGCTGAGAAGCGCAGTGCTTCCGCCATACAAGACGCGGCATGGGCGCTCCTTGATCTGGCGGGAAAGAAAAATCTCATCAACGACGGCTTAATGCAGTTGAATCGAATGATGGCGCATACGGCAGCGAAACGGGCGGAAGCAATTCATCAATCAAAACATATTTTCTTTCAAAATCCGCGTGACCTCCTTCTGATAGAAGAGCGGGAAATCCTTAACGCAGTGAGGAACCGAAATCTCGAAGGAGCAAGGGAAATAATCAACAGAATTCTGGTTGGGGTATATCACGCCGGAGGAACAGATTTCGAGGTACTCAAGCTCCTGCTTCTCGAAATGGTAGTTCAGATGTACCGGGCAGCGGTGAGCGAGGGGGCGGAGCCGGAAATCCTCCTTGGAGCAAACAGCGTCTATCTCGCCGACTTCCTCAAAGTGAGTAATGAAGACGAGATGAATAGCTGGCTTCTCAAATGGCTCGATCTGTTTGTAAATCTAAATTTGAGCTCGGATCAGGGAGCCTATCAACATACGCTCGCACCGGCAATTCTTTACATCAAGCGAAATCTGGACAAGCCTATTTCGCGAGATCAAGTGGCTAAGGTGTGCCACCTCTCACCAAGCTACTTTTCACATTTAATAAAGGAAGGAACCGGCTATACGTACAGCGACCTGCTCAACAGGTTTCGAGTCGATCACGCGTGCTCACTTCTTGAACGGACATCCCTTAGCGCCTCGGAAATCGCATTCGCGTCCGGATTCAACGATCAGAGCTATTTTACAAAAGTTTTCAAACGATTGAGGGCGATGCCGCCCGGAGAATATCGACGTCTAAACAGAAAACCTCAGCAAGTACTTAACAATATTACCTAAACATCTCATAATAAGACAAGACATCTGGTTTTCTATAGTTTACAGTCGTCGTGAAGCATTCCGTTACCAGGCTCGGCCGGAATGAAAAATAAGACTAACATCGGAGTAAATGAACAATCATGAGCATGGACAATTTTATAACTGTCGGTGAAAACATTCACTGCACACGTATAGTGACAAGCGGCGGAAGCCGAACGGATTCGCTTCCCGGCGGCGGTGAGGGCGTTTCATTCAAATACAAAGGCGAGCGCTTTCTTCTTCCGGTACCATCAAATTGGGCGGAAGTAAGCCCTCCCTACAGCGAAGGAAAAATTCGGCATGTCGCTCTTGCGATTTATCATTGTCTCAATGCTAAAAGCAATGAAGACAGGGAGCTTGGAGGGAAATATCTTTGCTGGGCCGCCGAAAGGCAGATAAAAAAAGGCGCCAACTTCCTCGATGTAAACGTTGATGAATACACCAACGATACTGGCGAGCGGGTGGAGATAATGACATGGCTTTCGAAATATCTCTCCGAGAACTATGACACCCCTCTGAGTATAGATTCCTCGAATGTTGACACACTTGTCGCCGGTCTAAAACAATGCCGTAGCGATTTCAGGCCGATGGTAAACTCTATCAGCCTCGAGCGAGAGGATGCTGCCGACGCAATTCAGGATTTCGATATCGAAGCAATTGTAAGCGCCGCAGGTAAATCGGGTTTACCGAACACAACCGAAACAAGAATTACGAATTTCGACGGTATAATGGATATACTTGAAAAGCGAGGGATGGATCGTGGCCACCTGCATCTCGATCCTTTAGTTTTTCCAATCAGTGTCGACCCAATGAACGGAAAAAACTTTTTCGAGTCCACTACCGCTGTTAAAGAGCGGTATGAAGGGGTGAATATCACCGGGGGCTTGAGCAACATCTCCTTTGGCATGCCCAATAGGAAACTCCTCAACATGGTCTTTGTATGGCTATTCGCCCAGGCCGGCGGGAACGGAGGTATTATCGATCCCGTACAGATGCCGCCGGCGGAGGTTGCCGCCATGGATCCGGAAAGCGAAGCATTTGTGCTGGCGCGGGCTGTACTTGAGGGAACAGATATGTTCGGAGGTGAATATATCGCGGCGTTCAGAGACGGTAGAATAAAGTAACAACGGGGGAAACAATGGCAGCGGAAATTATTTCGGGCAAAGAAATCGCGGCTCAGATCAGGGAAGAATTAAAAGTAGAGGTATCCGAACTCAAGGGCAAAGGAATTATTCCCGGCCTTGGCGTCATACTGGTTGGCGATGATCCGGCCAGTAAGTCCTATGTCACCGCAAAAGAAAAGGCATGTGAGGAAATTGGCATCTATTCGGATGACAATCGTATCCCGGCGGAAACCACTCAGGAAGAGCTTATCGCTGTTATTGGTAAGATGAACAATGATCCGAAAATCGACGGCATCCTGGTTCAACTTCCCCTTCCCTCTCATATCAACGAGCAGGAAGTTCTGATGCATGTTTCCGATAAAGACGTCGATGGATTCCACCCCATGAATATCGGGAAAATGATGCTCGGTGAGCCGACGGTACTCCCCTGTACCCCAAACGGGGTCGTTGAAATGCTTATTCGGAAAAATGTAAAAATCGAGGGTGCTCACGTTGTCGTTGTCGGCAGGAGCAACATCGTTGGAAAACCGGTTGCAAATATGCTGCTGCAGAAAAACGACCGGGGAAACGCGACAGTGACCCTCTGCCATACTCGAACCAAAGACCTGAAATCACTTACTCTGCAAGCAGACATCCTTATCGCGGCGGCAGGACGTCCGGAAATGATCACCGCGGATATGGTAAAAGACGGCGCGGTCGTAATTGACGTCGGCGTTAACAGAGTGGACGACGTTAGCAAAAAGCGGGGATATCGACTGGTCGGGGATGTTGCATTTGAAGAGGTTTCGGAAAAAGCTTCGATGATCACGCCTGTTCCGGGCGGTGTTGGTCCCATGACCATCACAATGCTTCTTGTAAGCACCGTGAATTTATCTAAAAAGCGTCTTAATTAGAACGACAGAAAAACAAGGTAGGAATCCCCATCATGAGCGAAACAGGCTGCACTATTACGGTTGTTGTCGGCGATGAAAAGAATACTCTCACCTCGAGCCGGGAGGTCAGCCTTCATAAAGCAATTACAGGTGGAACCGACGCGGTCATAGAGGCCCCGTGCGGAGGAAAAGGGAAATGCGGCAAATGCAAGCTCATCGTCGAGCAAGGCCCTGTCTCGGAAATTACCGAGCAAGAGAAGCGCTTCTTATCTGAGCACGAGCTGGAACGAGGAGTTCGTCTTGCTTGCCTAACTCTGCCGAGGGGAGACGTGCGGGTCAGGATCCGGGAAAACAGCCGAGCCCATATAATGGTAACCGGCGTCGAATATGACGCCGAAATCCTGCCCAATGTGCGGAAAACCGCAGTCACCCTGGACAAACCGGATCTCGAAGACCAAAGAGACGATTTCGCCCGCTTGAAAGATGCTCTCGGCGGAGGCTCGTTTCACATGCCCCTCAAGCAGCTTTACCAGCTGCCGGAATTAATAAGAGGAAATGACTATTCGGTTACCGCTGTACATGATCGGAATTACATCATTACCGTCGAACCCGGTGATACAACCGGCAGGAATTATGGTATAGCGGTTGATATCGGCACCACCACGGTTGTCGCCTATCTTGTCGATCTTACTACAGGCAAAACCGTTGATGCCGCTTCTGGACTAAATGCTCAGAAGTCTCACGGGCAGGATGTTATCTCGCGGATCAATTACACACTTCAGAACGAGAACGGCATAGAACAGCTCAGAAAGAGAATCATCAATCAAATAAACAGCATGATTTGGGATCTTACTGAAAAAAATGACATAAAAATCGAAAATATCTACAGCATTGCCCTCGCCGGCAATACAACCATGATGCATCTGGCATCCGGGCTTCCTCCAGGCCGCATAGCGACGGTCCCTTTCATTCCGGTGGCGAAAAACAGAATGACTTTTCTCGCGGATGACATGGGAATAGGCATTCCGAAGGGCGCGAGCGTATTTTTACTCCCCAGCATTTCCGGATATGTGGGAGCCGATATAGTCGCGGCAACGTTATCGAGCGGTCTCTATTATGGGGAGGCTCTCAGTCTACTCATAGACATCGGCACCAATGGTGAAATAGTTCTCGGCAGTAAAGACGGGCTGCTCTGCTGCTCAACCGCGGCGGGGCCGGCATTTGAGGGTGCTACCATCAAGCACGGAGTCGGCGGCATAAGCGGAGCCATCAACACGGTCAAACTCACCGATAGCAAAATCTCCTATACCACAATCGGAGAATCAAGGCCAATTGGCATATGCGGATCAGGAATTATCGATGTAATGGCCCTTTTGCTGGACTGCGGTGTGGTGGATGAAACCGGCAGAATGCTCGATTCATCAGAGCTTGCGGATACTTCCGCTTGTTCGCTATCCTCACTCATAACAGAAGACAACGATCAACCCGCCCTCATTTTAGCCGACGGGACACTTACAGAAAATGGCGAGCCAGTGATAATGACGCAGAAAGATGTGCGAGAAATCCAGCTCGCGAAGGCGTCTATCGCCGCGGGAATTATGACACTGTTGAAGAAAGCCGGCAAAGAGGTGGCTGACATCGACGTTGTATATCTTGCCGGTGGTTTCGGCAGCTTCATCGACAAGATTAACGCAATTAAGATTGGCTTGATACCCGCGGAGCTGGAAAACAAAGTAGAAGTAATCGGGAACGCGGCGGGTACGGGAGCAGTACTCTCGCTCATATCTGAAGAATGCCTCGCGGAATGTGATCGGATCGCTGAGACCGCTGAATATATTGAGCTCTCCACATCCGCGGATTTTCAGGAAGAGTACATCATGAATATGTATTTTCCGCTTGAGTAATGTTCCGATTCCTGTAGAAATGTATATTTAAACAATTGCATACCCGGGCTGGTATTCTGGGCCCTTCCGCATGGGCGTGGGCCCGGTGCTCGTCTGCACTAAAGATTTTCCTCGGTATACAGCTGCAGCTCTATCATCCGCTCCAGCAATTCTTCCGGTCTCACCCCCGGGAAATTGCTGAGAACAAGCTCTTTCGCGTAGAGCTTGCAGATATATCGAAGCTTTCGCACATTTACTTTAATTGCATAAAGGTAATCGCTGTGTCCGTTATTTATTACAACGAGGTTATTTCTCAAATCAAAGTATGACCGCCACAATTCTCCCGATGCTTTCTTGAACGTGTACCCGGGAAGCCCTTTTGTCTCGCTCTGGGCATCATCCTTGCCCGTACTCTCAGGAAGAACCGAAGCGGTCACCGTAATTATCGTGTCTGCAATAAATTCTTTGTTATTCTGAGCCGCAACTGCTTCGATAGTCATCACTCCCGGTTCTTCCGGAGCGCGGTAGGTAACATACTCGCCGTCGGTCTTGTCGAGGGTGCCGGCTCCATCCTTGACGTTCCACGACACGGTAAAACCGCTATCTACGACATTCTTATTCCGGTCGTATCCGATAACCCGAAGTTTTTTTTCTTGACGTATCTTGATGATAGCGGATGCTGGAACTATCCGGGTTTTAGTCAACGGACCCGGTAAATCGAAAACTGATCCTTTCGTTGTTCCGGTCCCCGTACTTTCTGAGATCTCGATTCCAAAGGCCGCTTCTTCTTCGACCGACAATGCTTCACCCGTAGCCGAACCAGTTTGACTCGCGACTATCTTCCCTGTCGATTTTTTCTGATGAAGCCCGTATGTCGAAAGCCAGTCGTATTCTTCGCGCGGCAAATGATAGAATGCTTCCCGAAGCGCTTTAGTAACTCTTTTGAGAATTTGCCGACTTACATTCTCTTCTTCGGCTTTTTTTTGCGTTTCGACGATTTCGGACAATGATTTTGCCAAAGGATCAAGTGACACAAC
>JABGPX010000331.1:6023-8846 GCA_018644745.1 Spirochaetales bacterium | reverse complement strand
CCAGTATATCCGCCGGTATCCGGCACAATAAAATGAAAGTCGATAATAAACAGGAGACCACATACAATTTTTATGAAATTTGAAGAATTCAATCTTGGAGAAGACCTTCTCCGCGGAATCAAAGAAACCGGTTTTACCGAATGCATGCAGGTCCAGGAGGAAAGTCTAAAATCAACATTAGAAAAAAAGGATGTATACGTTCAGTCCCAAACCGGATCGGGAAAAACAGCGGCATTTCTTGTTTCAATTTTCGAACTTTTTACCCGGGAAACTTTTGAAAACAAGCGGGCCCTGGTCATAGTACCGACAAGGGAGCTCGCGGTTCAGATCGAACGGGAAGCAAAGACTATCGGAGCATTTCTTCCATACCGCATAGGCAGTGTTTACGGAGGAGTCGGATATGCTGAACAGGAGAAGATGCTCAGAGAACGCTATGAAATAATCATCGGTACGCCCGGGAGGCTGATAGATCTCGAGCAATCTCGAAAGCTAAAATTCAAGGACACCTCAATTCTCGTAATTGACGAAGCCGACAGGCTCTTTGACATGGGATTTCTACCGGATCTGCGAAAAATGCTCCGGAAAATGCCCGATAAGAATCACAGGATGACCATGCTGTTCAGTGCAACTCTGAGCAATCGGGTATGGCAGCTCGCATGGGAACATATGAATGACCCGGTTGAGATAGCGATGAATCCGGAGAAGCTTACGGTAGATGAAATAACCCAGGAGCTCTATCACGTTTCCCGCGATGAAAAACTCGGAACGCTGCTCGGGATTCTCGAGAAGGAAAAGCCTGAAAACACGCTCATCTTCTCGAACACGAAGAGCGGCGCCTATGACCTGGCACACCGCCTTAGCCGTAACGGGTACTCCTGCGAATACATAATCGGAGACATGCCGCAGAAGAAACGCATCCACGTGATTGACCTTCTCAAGGCCGGCAAGCTCTCCTTCCTCGTGGCTACGGACGTGGCAGCCAGGGGGCTTCATGTCGACGATCTCGATCTCGTCGTAAACTATGATATCCCTGAAGATCCGGAAAACTATGTCCACCGAATAGGGCGCACCGCGAGAGCCGGCAAATCAGGAAAAGCGATATCTCTCGCATGTGAGCGCTTCGTATACGGCCTCGAGGCCATTGAAGCGCTCATAGATACAAAAATACCAGTGGTATGGGCTGATCACGACATGCTCAAGGAAGATAAAAGTGCCGGAATGCACTTCAACCGCCACCGCGATAAACCTGGGCACGGAGGCGGGAACCGCCAGCGCCAAGGAAGATCCGCAGGCGCTCACCACGGAGGCCCCCGTCAAGGAGGTACGCGCAGCGGCGGAGCGCGCGCCGGCGGAGCGCGCGCCAGTGGTACGCGCGCCAGTGGTACACAGCGAGGCGGACCTCGCCAAGGTGCATCGCAGCAGGGCGACAGACGGCCAAGTTCATCTCCATCCGGGGCCCCGCGTCAGGAATCTCCGAGACCGGAACGCGCGGCGCCGTTACGCGGAGCGGATAATAAGCACACCGCGGCAAGATCGTCGGGCGAATCGGAGAGAAAAAACACCCGACGGCCCCAGCCTCATCGGAAAGTAATAGAAAAAGCTCCTCAGAAATTAGATCGGGACGCGAGTATGGATGAGCGGCTCAAATATTACCGGGCAAAATACGGTGAGGATTTCACTTTTGATAAAAATGCTCCGTCGATGGCCGAAGGGGCAAAAAATAAAGGGAAGCCAGGTAAAACCGATCAAAAAAGCCGGAAAAAGGGACTTTTCACAGGTATTTTTTCAAAGAAAAAGGGCAGCTAGCATTTGCACAGGTCGGTATATACCACTATACTGCGTATTCTTAAAGCGATGCATATATTTGATGTAGACCACACGATAACACGACGCTCAACAGGACGCCAATACGTCGCCACGGCAATTCGAATGGGTGTTATACCCAGGCGTGTCCTTTTCAGCCTTCTCAACGTTTCGATCCGATATAAGTTCGGCAGACTCTCTTCATCTCAGATTAATCGGGATCTGCCCGAAGTAGAGGGGGTCAGCAAGGATCGGTTAATGGAAGTCGCTGCCCGGGCTTTCGAGGAGAGGATCAAGGAAGATGTGTTTCCCAAAGCTCTGGAATTCATTCGTAATCTCAAGAACGACGGTGAAGAAGTTGCGATTGCCACCTCATCAATAGATATCATTGTAAAGCCGTTAACCGAATATCTCGGTATTAGCCGGGTTATCGCATCTTCGATGGAGTTTGAAGACGGCCTGTGTACCGGCCGATTTATCAATACGCCGGCATTCAACAGCCAAAAACGAGACAAGATGTTGAAAATCCTCGAGTCAGAGGGAATTCCGCCGAAGTCGTGCAGCTTCTACTCAGACAGCATCTACGATCTGCCGCTGATGGAAGCGGTAGGCGAACCGGTGGCCACAAACCCGGATATTCTCCTCGCGCGGCACGCGAAGAGAATGAGTTGGCGGGTACTCGACTTTTCATAACCGCAGGCATCAAGCTTCCCGGTATTCGTTTCCTACTTTACGAGCTCTTTCCGGTTTATCAAGATCCACATCAAGAGCTAAACCTGCCTCAACAAGAATGTTCCAGCCGGCGGCGATTTGAATATATTGGCTGAATGGATCGACATCTGGAAGAGTAATGCCGGCAAACCCGGACTCTCCACTTCCTATCGAAAAAACTTTCAGGCCGACGCCCTTAACAAGGACCTCTCTCATCTTCGGCTCTTCGCCGGGAAATGGATCTACAGTAATAACCACATCCTTTGCGTCCATAATCTCCTCGATGCCGTGCACCGCGTAGGTTCCTTC